>JAFEES010000163.1 GCA_018240995.1 Pseudomonadota bacterium
CGCTACACGCGCCGCGGCGGGCTCGATATCAACCCGCTGCGCACCAGCCACCCCATGCCGCCGCCGCGCAATGTGCGCACGGCGCGGCAGTAAGACTCACGGCCGAAGCACACGGGGCTCAGTTGCGATTCGACGTCAACGTGCCCGCCCGCATCGCGGGTATGGCCAGCAGCATGGTGCAGCCGCAGATGAACCACATGGCGGTCATCATGTACAGGCCTGCCGATGTGCCGGCCTTGGTACTCACCCAGGCCACGATCACCGGAAACACGGCCGGCCCGAGGTTGCCCAGGCTGCTGATCAGCGCGATCCCGCCGGCGGCGGTCTTCTTCGGCAAATATTCACTGATGGCGCTGAACAGAATCGGCGTCGCCGCGGCCTGGCCGATATTCACCACCGTCAAACCAAAGATCGACAGCGCGATATGGCCGCTCGACAAGGCCGCTATCAGCATGCCGACGACGCCCAGTGCTGCGCAAAAGGCATAGTGCCTGCGGCGCTCCAGGTGCCGGTCTGAGCTGCGGCCAATCAGCACCATGCCGACCAGCGCCACAACCGCCGGAATGGCCGCCAACAGGCCGATCATCAACACATCGTCCACGCCCCAGCTGCGGATCAGCGTCGGCTTCCAGAACGCCATGACGTAGATGGCGCCAAGCTGCACGAAGAAGATGAACGACAGCGTGTACACCTTGGGGTCGCGGATCAGCGACCAGAACGTGGCATGGGACGCCGTTTCCACAATCTTTGCATCGCGGCTCAGATGTTCGCGCAAGCGGTCTTTCTCGTCGGCGCTCAACCATTGCGCCTGCTGCGGCTTGTCGGTCAGATAGAAAAAGGCGACCACGCCCAGCAGCGTTGCCGGCAAGCCTTGGGTGAGAAACAGCCACTGCCAGCCGGCGTGATGCATGAAGCCATCGAGGTACTTCATGGTGACCCCGCTGACCGGGCCGGCGATCATGCCGGCAATCGTGGCGCCGGTCATGAAGATGGCAATCGCCTTGGCACGCCGCGCCCCCGGATACCAGAACGTCAGGTACAAGATGATGCCGGGGAAGAAGCCGGCTTCCAGCGCACCCAGCAGGAAACGCAGCAGATAGAACATCGTCGGCGTGGTGACATACATCATCCCCGAGGCGATGATGCCCCACCCGAACATGATGCGCAGCAGCGTCTTGCGTGCACCGACCTTTTCCAGCATCAGGTTGCTGGGCACCTCGAACAGGAAGTAACCCACGAAAAAAATGCTGGCGCCCAGCGCATAGGCTTCGTTGCTGAAGCCCAGCGCCTCCTGCATCTGCAACTGGGCGTAGCCAATGTTCACGCGATCCAGGTATGCGATCACGTAGCAGACGATGAGCAGCGGCAGCAAATGCCGGCTGATCTTGCCGAACATCGCTTCATCCTGCTGCGAGTATTCGACGTCTGCGCCCGATTGCTCGGAGTGGTAATGGGCCATGACCTGAACCTCCTATTGCTCGGCTCCCTGCGCTGCCTGGGAGCCTCGAGCCACCGCCTGTGACGCAATGCCTGGCCTGTCCCTGCGTCGCACCCATGGTGCGGCCGCAAAGCCCGCGGCGCAGCCGAGTGTGTGCCAATCGACAGGCGTGTGCAACGATGTCAGAAAAGCCCAGGGGTCATGCCCGTGGCATGCGCCGCCTCGCTCGCCTGCCCTGCCCCATGCGTGCCCTGCGCAGGCTGCAAGTTGCCCACGCGCACACCCAGCAGGCGCAGGCGCTTGGTCAAAGGCACGCGCTTCAGGCACAGACCCGCGGTGCGGCGGATCACGGCCGCGTCCTGCGTGTATTCGGCAATGCTTTGGTCGCGCGTGGCGATTTTGAAATCGTCATAGCGCAGCTTGATGCCTATGGTGCGGCCAACGTAGCCTTTAGCAGCCAGGTCTGCAGCCACCTGCTGGCACAGCTCGGTGAAGATCTGACCCAGCAGCTTTCTGTCCTGCACCGCATGCAGGTCGCGTTCGAAGGTGGTCTCGCGGCTCATGCTGACCGGCTCGCTGTCCAGCACCACGGGGCGGTCGTCGCGGCCCCAGGCGGCGTCGTGCAGCCAGGCGCCGGTGGATCGGCCGAAATGGGCGATGAGCCAGTCGCGCGGGCGCGCCGCCAGCTCGCCTATGGTGTGGATGCCATGCGCCTGCAGCTTTTCGTCGGCCTTGGGGCCCACGCCGTTGATCTTGCGGCAGGCCAGGGGCCAGACCAGGGTCTGCAGATCCTCGGGCTGGACGATGGCGATGCCGTTCGGCTTATTGAACTCGCTGGCCATCTTGGCGATGAGCTTGTTGGGGGCCACGCCCACCGAGCAGGTCAGGCCCGTGGCGTCGAAGATGCTTTTCTGGATCAGCCGCGCCAGCACCCTGCCACCGTCCCGCTGGCCGCCGGGCACGGTTGTGAAGTCGATGTAGACCTCGTCCACGCCACGATCCTCCATCAGCGGGGCGATGTCGGTGATGACCTGCTTGAAGCGCCTGGAGTAGCGCCGGTATTCGGCGAAGTCCACCGGCAGCAAGATGGCCTGCGGGCAGGCGCGCGCGGCCTTCATCAGCCCCATGGCCGAGCCCACGCCGAACTGGCGCGCGGCATAGGTGGCGGTGGTGATCACGCCGCGGCCCACGTAGTCCTTGAGCAGCGGGAAGGCCGCCACGGGAATGTCTGCCAGCCGCTGGCCGTACTCGCCGGCCAGGGCATCGTCCTGCTGGCGCCGCCCGCCGCCTATGACCACCGGCAGGCCCTTGAGCTGGGGGTAGCGCAGCAGCTCCACGGAGGCGTAGAACGCATCCATGTCCAGGTGGGCGATGCGGCGGGGCGGGTCGTTGGCGGTCACGGCCGCCATTGTCGCCGCCCGGCCTACAGGCCCTGCACGCTGACCAGCACCAGTCCCGCCAGCATCAGCCCCATGCCCAGCTTCTCGGGCCGGGTGAAGGATTCGCTGAGCAGGCGGCGCGACACCAGGTAGCTGAACACCACCTCCACCATGCCCAGGGTACGCACCTCGGCCGCGCCCTGCATGGCATAGGCCGTGAACCAGGCCAGCGACGCGGCCGCCCCCATGCTGCCGGCCAGCAGCGACAGGCGCCAGGCGGGCCACAGCGGGGCCAGGCCGCGTTCATTGCGCCAGGCCACCCAGGCGCCCAGGCCCAGGGTCTGCAAGGCCTGGGCGATGAGCACGCCCCAGGCGCCGGACAGCCAGGGTGTCTCGACCCCAAGGGCCAGCGCGCCGCCGCGAAAGCCCACGCTGGCGATGGCAAAGCTGGCGCCGCAGCCCAGGCCGTAGAGCGCCGGGCGGCTCAGCCAGGCCCTGGCCGACAGCAGCTGCCCGCGCGGCGGCAGCGACAGCAGCAGCACGCCCAGCGTGGCCACCACCATGGCCAGCAGCGCCAGCGGCCGGGGCAACTCGTGCAGCAGCACGCTGGCAAACAGCGCCACCTGCAGCACCTCGGTCTTGGATAGCGTCACGGCGACGGCGAAGTTGCGCTCGGTCATGGCCAGCAGCAAAAAGGCCGTGCCCGCGATCTGGAAGAACGCCCCCAGCGCAATCCAGCCCAGGTAGGCGGCGCTGAAATGCGGCCAGGCCGGGGTCTGCGCGGGCCAGCAATACAGCAATACCAGCCACAGGCCGGCGAACGGCAGGCCGTAGAGAAAGCGCACCAGCGTGGCGGGCAAGGTGCCCAGCTCCTGGGTCAGTGTGCGCTGGGCGGTGTTGCGCGCGGTCTGGGCCAGGGTGGCGAACAGCACCACCGGCACCCAGAGCCAGGCGGGCGCTTCAAAGGAAAGAGGCATGGGAGGGCAGCATGGCGCAAGGCCCCGCAGCATAGCCAGCGCCCACGCCGCTCGCGCCGCCGATTGGCGAGGGTTGCCGCAATGCCTGGCGATGGCGCGTCCGTGGTTTTGATGGGGTACCTGTCAGGTACATGCCTCGCAAAGTACCGTCATGCCCGCGCAGGCGGGCATCCAGTCTTTGCGCAGGGTCATGGATTCCCGCCTTCGCGGGAATGACGATGCGTGGACAAGCGAATTCGCATGTCCACAATCAAATGAAAATAGCCCCTAGCGCCTATACAACAAGCACTAGTAGCTATCAAAACAAAAGCAATATCAGGCCTGCGGCGCCTTGGGGTAGGTGCCGGGCACGAGGATGGACTGATCCACGGTCTGGATGTTGGTATGACCGCAAAACGCCATGCTCACATCCAGCTCCTTGTGGATGATTTGCAAGGCTTTGGTCACACCGGCCTCGCCAAAGGCGCCCAGGCCATAGACCATGGCGCGGCCTATCATGGTGCCTTTCGCTCCAAGAGCCCAGGCGCGCAGCACGTCCTGGCCGCTTCGGATGCCGCCGTCCATCCACACCTCCAGCTGGTTGCCCACGGCGTCCACGATGGCCGGCAGCGCGGCGATGGCGGACGGCGCCCCGTCCAGCTGGCGCCCGCCGTGGTTACTGACAACGATGGCGTCGGCGCCGTTCTGCGCCGCCAGCAGCGCGTCCTCGACCTCCATGATGCCCTTCAGGATCAGCTTGCCGCCCCATTGCTGCTTGACCCAGCGCACGTCCTCCCAGGACAGGCGCGGGTCGAACTGCTCGTTGGTCCAGGCGGCCAGCGAATTCATGTCGGACACGCCCTTCACATGGCCCACCAGGTTGCGAAACGTCCGCCGCTTGGTACCCGCCATGCCCAGGCACCACTGCGGCTTGGTCATCAGGTTGATGATGTTGGCCAGCGTGGGCCGGGGTGGCGCGGTCAGGCCGTTCTTGATGTCCTTGTGGCGCTGGCCTATGACCTGCAGGTCCAGCGTCAGCACCAGGGCGCTGCACTTGGCGTCCTTGGCCCTTTGGATCATGCGCGCCATGGCCTCGCGGTCGCGCATCATGTACAGCTGGAACCAGAACGGCGCGCTGGTGTTCTCGGCGATGTCCTCTATGGAGCAGATGCTCATGGTCGAGAGCGTGAACGGAATGCCGAACTTCTCGGCCGCGCGCGCGGCGTGGATCTCGCCGTCGGCATGCTGCATGCCGGTCAGGCCCACGGGCGCGATGCACACCGGCATCTTGGTCTGCTGGCCAACCATGGTGGTGGCCGTGCTGCGCCCTTCCATGTTCACGGCCACGCGCTGGCGGAACTTGATGGCGTGGAAGTCCGATTCATTGGCGCGGTAGGTGCCCTCGGTCCACGAGCCGGAATCGGCATAGTCGTAGAACATGCGCGGCACGCGGCATTCAGCCACCTGGCGCAGGTCTTCGATACAGGTCATCTTGGAAAGGTCGGCCACGGCTGTCCCCTTGGGTTGTATACGGCAACGCTTGCAAAACGTGCATCGTAGTGCCGGCGGCGCCACGCCGGTTTGAAGGCTTTTGCGCCGCGCTTGAAAAATTTGCAGGCCCGGCGCCTGCGGGCTCACTGCGCCTCGTGGCAGACGGCCTCGATGTTGTGGCCGTCGGGGTCGAGCACGAACGCGCCGTAGTAGTGGGGGTGGTAGTGCGTGCGCAGCCCGGGCGTCCCGTTGTCCCGGCCGCCGGCGGCCAGTGCCGTCGCGTGGAAGGCGTCCACCATGGCCCGCGACCGGGCGCGAAAGGCCACATGGACGGGCGGCCGGTTGGCTTGCCCGCGGCTGATCCAGAAGTCCGGCTTGGGCGGCTCGCCAAAGCCGGCGACATCGGTGTGCCCGGTGACGGCGGCGTGGAACTCGGCGACGAGCGCATAGCCCATGGCGGACAGTGCCTGTTCATAAAAGGCCTTACTGCGCTCGAAATCGCTGACGATGACGCCCGTGTGGTCGATCATGAAAACTCCTTGGTCGTTGATGGACTACTGACTTTGCACTGCGCTCCTACCCAGTGATCCGCGGCGCGCAAGAACGCCTGGTTGGTGCGCATTTTGGCGGTGCTGAGGATGTTTGAATTGCGCCACGCCGGCGCAGGATTGAGGTCATTTTCGAGTCAAGATCGAGCCAACGCGGCAAAATGCAAATATTTGTCAATATTTGCGCCATGTCCCGCCGTTTCCACCTCTTGCTGCGCTTGGCGTTCTGGGCCGCTGCGGCTGTAACAGCCACGGTTGCCGCCGCGCAGGCGCCGGCAGGCACAAAGGGGGCCGCTCCGGCCATCAAGTTACGCGTGGTGGGCGGGTTGGGCAGTGTCAACCAGTACGAGCTTCATGAGCGCCCGTTTTGGACCCAGGAGCTCGCTCGCCTGAGCGGCGGCCGCTACAGCGCCGACATCGAGGCCTTCGACCGCGCCGGCGTGCCGGGCGCGGAGATGGCGCGGCTGATGCAACTGGGCGTGGTGTCTTTTGGCACGCTGCTCATCAGCCAGCTGTCGATCCAATACCCTCAGTACGCGGCCATGGATCTGGCCGG
>JAFEES010000164.1 GCA_018240995.1 Pseudomonadota bacterium
TTCGGCCGCCAGCCTGCGGGCCTCTTGCGCGCTCTGCGCCTCTTTGACCGAGTCATGCAGGATTTGGGAAATTGTGTCTCCCGTCATCCCGAAGGCGTTACTCATCTGGCTGGCAAAACTGGCCACCCCTGTGGCGGCCCCTGCCGCACCGTCCGTGACGCTGGCGAAGGCTTCGGACAGGCCCATCATCGCCGCCCAGGTCTTGCGCCCGGACTCGGTGGTCAGGTCTTGCGCCTCGGCCAGGGCGCGGTACTGCGCGCGGGCGTCGCTGGCGTCGATGTCGGGCATCTTCAGGTGAAGGCTGTCGAAGGCTTTTTGCAGCTGGCGCTGGGTGGCTGCGCGCTGTTCGTCGGCGCTGTAGAAGTTCTGGTAGTAGGCGCCGGTGTTCTTCATCAAGCCATCAACGCCACCGCTCAGCTCCAACAGCGCGGTTTGCGTGTCGCCGGATATGTCGGCGAGGTAGCCGATATGCCAGCCGAGCTGCGTAAACGCACCGTCGATCTTGGCGATCTGCTGCATGGCGCCGTTGAGGCCGTCGAGCGTGATCTTGTCGCCCATGCCGGCAAAAATGTCGTCCATCCACTTGGGGATGTCGGCCTTGCGCAGCTCGCCCACCAGGGCGCCGCCCATGTCGGCGATGTACTGCGCCCAGGCTTTTTCAGGGTCGCTGCCCAGGCCGCCATCGCGCTTGCTGTAGCTGGCCAGCGTTTCGCCGGTCAGCTTGTCCAGCAGCTTGAAGTAGCCGTAGGCGTCTTCGTCCTTGTGCGCGCCGTTGACGGCAAAGCCGGCCACGATGTCGAGCTGCTTGGCGCTGCCGCCGGCGTATTTGGCCAGCGAGTTGTACAGGCCGCCCATGGATTCAACGGCCTTGCCAAGCTGCTCGTCAATGGCCTGGTTGCCGCGCTCGGTGAAGTCGCCCAGCGCGTCGCCGGTCAGGCCCAGGCCGGACAGCGCGGCATTGCGGTCTTTGCCGCTGGTGCCGTAGGCGCCGCCCGAGTGATTGGCGCCGCGCGAGCCCGTCCATTTGTCCACCAGCCCCCCGAGAAACGAGCCGATGGCCGCGCCTATGGGGCCAAAAAAATACGAGCCAACGGCAGTGCCAACGGCTGAGCCGTATTTGCCTTGCGTGAGGTCGTACACCGCCTTTCCGTAGCTGATCCATGTGGCAGCAGTGTTGATATCTTCGGAATACTGGGCAAGGTTGTTGCCCAAGTCCATCATGCCGTTGCCGATGGTCTCGAAGCCCTGCGAGTACAACTGCGCGCCGGAGCTGTACAGGCTGGCCGGCGCCGTGGCGCCGAAATTGGTAAACCAGCCCGTGTTGAACGAGGACGCGCCGGAATACAGGCTGCTGGCGTTGTTGGCCAGGCCCATGAGACCGCTGCCGCCGCTGCCCAGGCCCACGGCGTTCAGGCCCTGCTGCACCACGCCGTTGATGACCAGCGAGACGGGCGTCATGATGGCGCTGATCGTCGGGCGAAGCACCATGGTCTTGAATAGGTTGACCGTGGTGTCGGCCAGGTTCTGCGCAAAGCCCTTGCCGTTTTCAAAGCCGCGCATCAGCGCGTCGGTCAGGCTGCGGTTGATCTCGTCGGCAGCGCGCGCCATGTGCTGCTGCTCGGCCTTGGCGACGGCGGCGGCGCTCTCGATGCGCCGGGCCTCCTGTGCCTCGTCGCGCAGGGCCTGTTTTTCGGCGTCGGTGAGGGCCGCCTTGTCTATGGCCGCCAGCGCCTTGGCGTATTTGAGCTCCACCTGGCGCTGGGCGACGATCTTCTCGCGCTCCAGGGCGGTCAGACCCGACAGCGCCTGCTCGTCCTCATAGGCGCGGGCCAGCTCCTGCGCGCCGCGCAGCAGCTCGTCCACATGCTTGGTGGCGGCCTTGTAGTCGGCCCCCTGCAGGGCGCCCACCCAGCGCTCTTGCGCGGCGATCTTCAGCTCCAGCGACGCGATGTACTTGGGGTCGAAGCTGTCGCTGGCCTGGGCCTCGGCCATTTGCTTTTGCAGCTCGGCCAGGGTCATCTCTTCGATGGCGGTGCGGCCCTTGCCAAAAACCTGGTTGGCGGCCTCTTGCGCGGCGGCGCGCTGGTTGAGTGCGTCGGCGTCTTGCGCCGTGGCGTCGATCAGCGCCTGGTGCGACTTGAAGGATGCCTCCAGCCCGGCATTGCTGCGCAGCTGCACGCCCAGGGCGTCGGCGATGGCCTGCTTTTCTTGCAGGCGGGCGATGGTCTTGGCGTCGGTGGCCTGGCGGATCAGCTCGGCAAGCTTCAGCGACTCGCGCTCGGCCGCGTTCAGCTGCGAGGCGCCCGCGCCCAGGGTCAGCAGCTGCTCGTGGTACTGCCGCGCGGCCTGCAGCTGGGCCTG
The DNA here is from genome assembly GCA_018240995.1 of Pseudomonadota bacterium. GTDB lineage: Bacteria > Pseudomonadota > Gammaproteobacteria > Burkholderiales > Burkholderiaceae_C > Alicycliphilus. Next base: position 2,362 of record JAFEES010000164.1, read on the forward strand.
CAGGCTGGCCAGCTCGGTGTCGGCGGCCTGGCGGGCCTTGGGGGCCGCCGTCTCCTTGCCGCGCGTGATGTCGGAGACGATGGCCAGGTAGTCGCGCTCGGCCTGCGTGCGCTGCGCGGCGGTGAGCGTGGTGTCTTTCAGCGCGCCCTCGTATGCGCGCGTGGCATCGGCCACGGCGCGCTGCATTTTCTCCTCGGCGCTCAGGTGTTGCTGGCGCAGTTGGCCCAGCGCGATGTAGGCCTGCGTGGCCTGGTTTTGCTCGGCCTGGGCGCTGGCGGCAATGCCGGTGAGCGCGGCCTCGTTTTGCAGATCCAGCAGGCGCCGCTGGGCGGCCGCCAGTTGCTCGGGCAGCTGGCCGGTGGCGCGCCCGCGCGACTGCTGGTCGGCCAGCTGTTGCTGCAACGCCTCCACGTTCCGCGTGGCGCTGTCGAGCTGCTGCTGCGCCGTGCGCTCGCGCCCCAGGTTCAGCATCCAGTCCCAGGCGCCCTTGGCGGCCTCGCCCGTGGCGCGCCAGGCGCGCTGCAGCGTGCCCAGGCTCTTTTCCATCTCGGCCGCGCGCTGGCTCAGGGTGTCGGCGTAGGCCTGCTGCGCCAGGCGCGCTGCGTCCTGCGCGCGGCCCTGTTCCTGCGCCGCGCGTATCTGGTCGTAGGTGCCGGCCGTCAGGTGGCGCACCGACTCGTTGAGCTTGACGCTGGCCTCCACCGGCTTGTCGGCCAGCTGCGCGTACTGGCGCACGGTGTCGTCCACGGCCACGCCCAGCGAGCGCTGCGCCTGGATGGCGGACTGCGCCAGGCCTTGCATGGCCTCGCCGCCCACCTTGCCGCTGGCGGCCAGCTGCGTGACGGCCGCGGCCGCCGCGCCCTGGGTGCCGACCACCTGGCCGATGGCGCGCGCCATGTCGGCCATCTGGCCCACGCTGGTCTCGGCGGCGTTGCCGGTCATGATCAGCGCCTGGCGGTAGCCCGCGGCCTCGGCGCTGCCGCGCTGGTAGGCCGCCGCCAGCACCATCACGCCGGCGGCCGCCGCGCCCAGGGCCGGCGAGCTGCCCAGCAGCGTGCGCACCAGACCCTCGGAGCGGCCGGCCAGCAGCTGCGTGGCGTCGCCCCCGCGCGCCAGCTGGCCCGCCATCGCGCCCAGGTCGTCGCCGAGCTTGCGCGCGGCGCCGCCGGCGCTGTCGCCGATACGCTGTGCCGCCGTGGCCATGGACTGCAGCGCGCCGGACGCCGCCGCGCCGCCGCCCTGCACCTGGGCGGTGAAGGTGGACAGCGTCTGCCCTGCGCGCGTGAGCTCGGCCGTGTACTGCGAGGCGTCGGCCTTCAGCTTCAGTTCCAGGCTCAAATCATTGCCGCTCATCAGGGGTGGCCTCTATTCCCGTTCATTGCGAAGCGGCTTGGCCTCGCTCTCCAGAATGCGCAGGTGCAAAAACACCTCGCGCCGCTTGTTTTTCTTCACGCCCAGCAGCTCCATGGTGGCTACCAGGCTGGCATGGTCTATGCCCTCGTAGTACAGGTCGCCCAGGCCGGCCACGATGCGCCACTGGTTCCAGGTGACCACAAAGCATTCCCACGCGGGCCACAGCTCGGGGGGCAGCTCGTAGTCCTCGGGCTCGGGCGCCGTGGCGTCGCCGGCCAGCGTGGCGCGCGCCTGGTCGGGGTCGGCGCCCAGGCACTGCCACTGGGCGCGCAGCTGGGCGTCTTCATCCTCGGCGGTCTGGCGCGCGTGCCGGGCATTCAGGAGCCAGTGCCGGACGGCGCCACGGAGTTTTTTTCTGTCTCCTGCGGCTTGCTTGCCGCCTCCTGGGCGTCGCTGTAGCCGCGCACCAGGGCGGCCTCGAAGCCGTCACAGTCCTCGCACAGCTGCTCCTTCATGGCGGGCGTGAAGGCAATGGCCTGGCCGGCCTTGTCGCGCAGGTCCCAGTCCACCAGCACCTCTTGCAGAAACTGTGCGTCGGTGATGGGCTCGGCGGCCAGGTCGGCCTCGATCTCGGTGCGCTCGCGCGCGGTGAAGTTGCAGTCGGGCGCATCCAGCTGCTTGCGAATGCCGGCGCGCAGGTCGGGCGTGAGGCGGTTGGCGCGGATGCGGCGGTCCAGCGCCTTGCGCTCGGAGGTCTTCAGGCGCCGGTAGCGGGCGCGGCCCTGAATCACTTCGGGCTTGCCGTCGTCGCCGATCAGGCGGTAGGTGATGGAGGCCCAGAAGGCGACGGAGGCGAGAACAACGGTCATGGCGGAAAACTTTCTTGCGCTGGGTGAAATGGGGGGAAACCGGTGGTGCGGTGGATGGGGGCTGGCCCTCACCCCCGCCCTCTCCCAGGGGGAGAGGGTGAAAAACCACGCGTCAGGCCGCGATGGACCATTCGTCGTTGCCCGCGTCGCTGGGGATGAAGCGCAGCGGCACGGTGATCATCTGGATGCCGTCCTGGTCGCTGAAAGACGGCTTGCCGATCTGCGCGCGCGTGGCGCTGATGCTTACGGTGTTGGTGGCGCCCTGGCCGTGCTTGAGCGTTAGGGCCACCTTGGCGCTGGTGCGGGCCATCTCGATCCAGTTCTTGGTGGCCACCGACGTGTTGCGGAAGGTGACGCTGCCGGTGCTGGCGCGGCCGGTGATCTCGGTGGTGTCCACGTTCATCAAGTCCTGCTTGACTACGCTGTTGCCGAAGTCGAAGGCAAAGCTGTTGCAGGCGGCGTTGAAGCCGTCCAGGCTGAGCGTGGTGTTGAGCGCATTCACGCCCAGCGGCCGCAGGAACTTGCTGTAGTTCACGGCGGGCATGGCGCCCATGTCTTCCACGGGCAGGAAGGAGCCGGTGAACTCAAACTGCCACTTGGGGATCTGCTTGGCGTCCACCTGCGCCTTGACGTTGGCGCGCGCGCCGGCCATTTTGTAGAGCTGCTTGTCCACCACGGCGTAGATGGTCACGCTCTCGATGCCGTCGGTGACCGGTGCGAACACCGTGCCTGCGCCCGGGCCCGGCGCTGGCGTGTTGGTGCAGCTGGCGGCGCAGGCGCGTAGCAGCGTGGCCCAGCCGGGCAGGTCGCCCTTGGCGGCCACGCCGGCAAAGCCGACGCTGAAGGCGATCTTGCGGTACAGGGTGACCAGTACGTTCTCGCTGGCGCCAAAGTACGGGCGAATCACGCCCTGGTCGACCTCGTCGCCCTCGATAGGGGTGAGGGTGACGTCGGACACCTCGATGGCGTCGGCCGCCACGGGCACGACGATGGTGCCGGCCGTGGCCTCGATGGCCACCAGGACGGCCATTTTCTTGATGAATTTGGGGGTGCTCATGGGGTTTCCTTCATGGCTGGGGTTGCGGGTGGGGTGGCGGGCACGGGCACACGGTGCCCACCCTGCACGGTGTAGAGGCCGCCGCGACCGTGATACGCATCGGCCGACGCGGCTGGCGGCGTGGGCTGAACCACGGCAGCGGCCAGGCCGGCGGCTGGGGCGTCGGCCTGCGGCGCGGGCTGGGTTTTGGCATTGCTCTTACTCACGGGTTGCTCCTGTAAAAAGACTTCCAGCGGAACTGATCCATCCACCACAGGCGCCCGTCGCCATCCAGGCGCAGCAAATGGCCGCGCGTTTTCTGCACGGGTTCGCCGGTGTCCTGGTCGGGCGCCCAGCCGCTGAGGGCCGCGCGCACCTGGCGGCGCATGGGCACGAGTGCGCCAAGGGCGGCCTCGCCGCGTGCGCCCTGCAGGCTGGCCACGGCCAGGATTACCCCGAACTCGCACCAATCCCACTCGTCGTAGGCGCCGGTGCTCTCCAGCGCGCTGGCGCTGTCGGAGATGGGGATAACGAAGGCCGACGGCACGGGCACCACGCCGGCCAGTGCTGCGTCCAGGTCGGCCGCGCCGCCAATGGCCTTGAGGCCGGTCGCGGCGCCCTTGAGGCGGGCAATGATGGGTTCCAGATCCATGCCGCAGCCCTTAAAAACCGCGCAGGCCATCGTCGGTGATGGAGCGCGGGCTGAAGCCGTGCAGCACCTCGGCGCCGCCGGCCT
>JAFEES010000165.1 GCA_018240995.1 Pseudomonadota bacterium
TGATCACGCAGGATTTCGTCGCCGGCGACGACTACGCCACCCTGGCCGAGGCCGCCCAGAGCTTCCGCGGCCTGATCCAGGAAGGCGCCAAGGTCACGCGCGGCGAGGGCGACAAGGCCAAGGAGGAAAAGGTGGCCGACTTCCGCGAGGCCATGGCCTGGCTGATCAGCGAGGCCGAACGCACCACCGCCCGCCAGCGCTACAAGGGCCTGGGCGAAATGAACCCCGAGCAGCTGTGGGAAACCACCATGGATCCGGCCGTGCGCCGCCTCTTGCGCGTACAGATCGACGACGCCATCGAGGCCGACCGCGTGTTCACCATGCTCATGGGCGACGAGGTCGAACCCCGGCGCGACTTCATCGAAACCAACGCCCTGCGCGCCGGCAATATCGACGTGTAAGCCGCCACCGCCTGGCCCCAGGCCATGAACCGGGCGCCCCCATGTCCACCCTGAGCCAGCAGCGCACGCAAAAATACCTGCTCGCGCGCCAGCAGCACCCGGCCTGGCGGCTGCTGGCCTCGCCCCGCGCGCCGCTCATCCTGAGCTGCCTGGACGCGCTGTTTGAACACCAACGCGACGGCGTACCCTTTGACGTGGCGGTGCAGGCGCTGGCCGACCTGCTCGCCGCACACGCCAACGACAGCGACTTTGAGATCGAGCTGCAAGACACCCCGGCGCAGGCGCGGCGCGAGCTGCGCGAGTGGATACGCCGTGCGCTGATTACCGAGCGCGAGGGGCGCCTGTTTGAAACCGACGCGCTGAAAACCGTGCTGCGCTTCGTCGCCCAGCTCGACAGCCGCATGATGACCTCCACCGCCTCGCGCCTGGGGACGGTGCAGCGCGAGATCGACAACCTGGCCACCGCGCTCGATGCCGACCCGGAGCGCCGCGCCGCGCACCTCGAACGCCGCCTTGCGGAATTGCAGCAGCAAATCGACGACGTGCGCGCCGGGCGCGTGCAACCCCTCACGCCCGCCCAGGCCATCGAGGGGATGCGCGAGGTCTATGCCCTGGCCAGCAGCCTGCGTGCCGACTTTCGGCGTGTGGAGGATTCGTGGCGCGACGCCGACCGCGCACTGCGCCAGGCCATCTTGAGCGCGCAGCAGCACCGCGGCGCCGTCATCGACCAGCTGCTCGACGGCCATGCCGCCCTCTTGCACACGCAAGAAGGCCGGGTGTTCGAGAGCTTTCAGCAGCAGCTCGACGACCAGGCCGAGCTGGCCGACATGCGCGCGCGCCTGCGCACCCTGCTGGCGCACCCGCAGATGGCCCAGGCGCTCGACGACCTGCAACGCAGCGAGCTGCAACTGCTCGTGCCCCAGCTCATCAAGGAAGCCAAGGTGGTGCAGGCCGTGCGCGCACGCAGCGAACGCGAGGTGGCGCAGTTCATGAAAACCGGCCAGGCGGCGGAAAACCAGCGCGTCGGCCAGCTGCTGAACGACATCCTGAACCAGGCGCTCACCATCGACTGGAGCCGCCAGGCCACGCGCCGCAGCGCGGCGCCGCTGCCGCCGCTGTCGGTATCCATGGCCAACCTGCCGCTGATCGAGCGCCTGCGCGCCAAGTCGCTCGACGGCGACACGGCGCAGGAGCTGCTGCTCACCACCCAATACGCCCAACTGGCCGACATGGACGCCGAGTTCTGGCAGGCCTTCGAGGGCCTGGATGCCGACGCGCTGCGCGCGCAAACGCTGGCGCTGCTGCAGGCGCGCGGCGCACCCCTGACCCTGGCCGAACTGGCGCAGGCGCTGCCGCCAGGCGAGCATGATTTGGAGACCCTGGCGCAGTGGCTGGCGTGGGCGGGTGAGGGGGGTGACGCGCCGGGGCAGGACGCTGAGCACATTGAGCTGCGCGGTGCCGATGGGCGGGCGTGGCGGTTTACGGTGCCGAGGGTGCAGGTGACAGCGCAGGTACTGCGGGGAATTGACGCCTGAAATTGGCCGTATGCTTGCCAGGTTACAAAAACATACGGGTGTTGGAGGATTGCATCTTGGCGAACCCAGCTGATGCGCCACAGCCACCCTGAGAGGGTCCGCACTTGAAACCTCGGATTTCCATCGCCAATACCGGCGACCGCGCCGCCTTGGCAGAGCCATCGGCCAGACAGCGCCGCACCCGCAAGCCCGGCATCGCAAACACCATCGCCCAGCGCGCCGCCATCGTGACCTGGCTGTGCGGCCTTGGCGCCATCAGCACCTTCATGCCCTACCTGCCAGAAGCCGCCCTGCCGGATAGCTTGCGCTGGCTGACTGGCCTGGCGTCGCACTGGCAGTGGCTGTACGCCGGCCTCGCGGTCATCGGCGCCTCGCTCACCGCCTGCCTGCGCCCTGGCCACCCTTGGCAGGTTTTGGTGCCGCTGGCCATGGTCGCGGCGGCTTGGCTGCACCAATCACCCCAGGCCGAGGCCCGCACAGCACTGTACCAATCAGCCGCAACACTCACCGTAGCCAGTGCCAACCTGAACTTCGAGCGCACCGACCACGCGCCGCTCGCCGCCTGGCTGCTCTCGGACGACGCGCCGGACGCCATCGCACTGCAAGAGTTCACCCCCTCCGCCATGGCCATGGTGAACCGCCCCGAAGTGCTGGCCGCCTACCCCCACCGCGTGCTTGAACCCAGTGACGATCAGTTTGGGCTGGGTGTGCTTTCAAAATTCCCGATCACCTCGACCGAAAAGGTGCAACCCGCGGATGCGCTGGCAACGCTCAAGCTGCGCCTGGTGCTGGACGTGCAGGGCCAAAAACTGGCCTTGACCGCCGTCCATCCCATGCCGCCCATCAGCGCAGCCTACGCCCAAGAGCGCGATGCCAGCCTGCCGCTGGAAGCCAGGCTGCTGGCCGACAGCGGCCTGCCCGGCATCCTGCTGGGCGATATGAACGACTCGCCATGGTCTACCGGCCTGCAGGCCACCGCCCCACTGCGGCGCGCCAGCAGCCTTGCACCGACCTGGCCGAACCTAGGCGGCTGGCTGTCCATATTGCCGCTCGATCATGTGCTCGTGACGCCGGGGGTGCGGGCGGATGGCGCGGGATGGGGGATGGATTTGGGGAGTGACCATCGGCCGGTGCGGGTGCGGCTGGCGTTGTAGAGATATGTCGTCACCGCAATCAATTTCCAACACTAGAACCATTGCAAACAACCAATGACCATACTTGCTTACGGAGAGAAGGCCAGCCGAACCCACGAAAATCAGATGCTCCAGGTTTTTCTGGAGCGGCTGGAAGATCGTTGGGCAAACAGTGCCGACTGGATCTTTGTCGTGGCCAATGCGATGTGGAACGGCGCCGAAGTCGACTTGGTCTGTATTCTGCCGTCGGCCATCATCGTCGCCGACTTCAAGAGTTACGGAGGCACGCTGACCGGCACCGAGAACGGGCCGTGGCAGGCCGATGGCGTGATCGTTAAGGGCGGACGCAAGGCCAACCCCTACCAGCAGCTGCGCGACAACAAGTTCTCCGTGCTGGACTGGCTGCAATCGAAAGCGCTGCTGTCCGGACGCAACCTCGGCCACATTTCCGCCAGTGCCATCTTCTCGGACGCGATTGAAGACCAATTGGAGCTTTCACCCAAGGTTCGCTCCTGGTTTTATCCGACCGATCTGGCCCGTTGCGCTGTGATGCTCGGCGGCCTGTCCTCGCCGGAGCTGCACATCGCTCGGGACGAAGCGCAGGAGATCGTCCGCAGGCTGGGTGTGCAGCCGCAGGAATGGGCATCCACCCGCCCGCAGGTGCGCGATATTCATGCGCGTCCGGAGCAACCTCAGGCGCGCACCCCGTTGACCGGGCATCAACGCGAAGCCTTGCAAACGCTGCGCAGCTTTGTCGAGGCCGAGGATTCGGTCAGTTTTTCTGTGCTGGGGATGACCTCGACCGGCAAGAGCCGCCTGCTGGCCGAACTGATGGAGGAAGCCAAGAAGGCGGGTAAAGAGGTCATCGTGCTCGCGCCCAACCGGCGCCTTGCCGATGGTGCCGAAATCGAGGCGAACAGCATCTACGGCCATCTCTACACTGGCGGTGCGAACGAGGAGGATGAGACGGAAGCCGCAGCGGAGCAGAAGAAGCTCAAGGTGATTCCGTTGCGCGCCTGCGATGACCCAGAGGATTGCGTCTATCTGCTGGATGACGCCCACCTGTTGGGCAACGCGCGATTCGCTACCCCTGATGGCAAGCAGTACGGCAGCGGCCAGTTGCTGTCGGATTTCTTCGACTTCGCCGGTGTTGGCAAAGCAAAGCGCAAACTGATCTTTTTTGGTGACCCGTACCAGATCCAGCGCGGTGGCGGAGATCAATCGGTGCTTTCCGGTGAATTTCAGAAAGCACGCGGGCTGAAGCACCAGTCTCTGGAGTTGACGCAGCTCATCGACACCACCGGGGGCTCGGCCAAACTGGCCAACGCCGCCAAGTTGGTAGCCGCCATTGGGGCCCAGAAGTTCGCCGCATTGGAGCTGGAAACCGACGAGGGTTTCAAGCTTGCCGAGAAGCGCGAAGCCGCTGCCGAGATCCTGGAGCACTTTCGCGCCAACCCGGGTTCAGTCTGGTGCCTGGCCGAGACAAATGCCCAGGTGAATGCACTGACCCAATGGCTTCGCGAGCGTTTGCACGAGAAGAAGGCCTTGAGTCCTGTGGAAGTGGGCGACCTGCTGGAGGTTTACGTGAGCCCTGACGACGTCCGCGCTGCGTTTAGCCCACGCGTGGCGATGCAGTCTGGCGGGCGCGTCACGGTGGCGAATGTGGGGCAGCGCACCACTTACCAGCAGGGCTTGAGCTGGGTAAAGAGCGGCCCAGTCCGGTTTCATACCGTCGGGTGCGTGCTGCGCGGTCGAGACGAGGTCGAAATCGAAGTCTTCGAGGAGTTCCTGACCGCCGAAAAGGCGGAGCTGGACAAGGAAACCGCTGTCGCTGAAAGCGTTTGGCGAGATGCCGAGAAAATCTACAACAAGAGAGTTGAAAAATGGCAACAACAAGCCGGGCTTCCAGGAGTAGAAAAGAAGCCGCCCCCGAAACCGCCTGAATCACCTTTACCAAGACCAAGTTTCACGTATGTACGCTACGGCTACGCCTCCACCGTCCACCACGCTCAAGGGATGTCGCAGCCGGTGTGCTATGTGAACTGCAATCACGCTGCGGGCCGCCATTCGGAAGGGTTTTTTCGCTGGCTCTATTCGGCCCTCACCGTTGCCGAGCGTGAGCTGGTCTTGTTCAACTTCACCCCCATTCATCCGTTCGACGATGCGGTGTGGAATGCGGGCTCCGTCAAAGTGGCGGCGGATATCGCGGTGGGGGCAGGCTGGACGTTCCTGCCCAACGGCATCGCCAGCGAAATCGATCAGCAGCGCAGCCTGCCTGAAGGCTTGGATCAATCGAAAGATGTTCTGAAGTCGGTTGCCATCTGGCTGCGTGTCGTCAATGCGGCAGAACGGCTTGGCTGGCAGGTCGGCAGCGCAGCTTGTCACCCATACCAGGAGCAATACGAGCTTTCGAGCCCGCTAGGTGAGCAGTGCCTGCTGCGGATCGCCTACAACGGAAAAAATGTCGTCACAGCCATGCACGTGAAGGACTCGGCGCACTGGCCATTTCTTTCTGACTTGGCCTTTGAATGTTTGGCGACGAATGGGTATTCACCGGAGGCTGAAGCATTGCTTAGATCCGCACGCTCGCGCTTGGATGGGATTGGCTGGAAAATTGTATCGGTCACTGAAACGCCGTACCGGCTGGCAATGACCGTTGTGCGTAATCCCGATGAGCGCGTCGGTCTTGAAATCAACTTCAACAAACAGGGGCTGGTTTCCAACTTGCGCCCGCTGACGTGCAGCAACCTTGAGGCCGTTGAAACCATAAGGTCTGCCTTCCAATGACGTGGGCAGACGTACAAGCGCTCCGTAAATCGGGGAAGTTCCAGCAGGCCATCGACCTCGGGCTTCAGGAGCTTGATGAGGCCCCGGACGATTTCAAGGTGAGAACACAGCTTGACTGGGCCTTCTATGGCTTGATCAAGAACCATTTGTCTTCGGTCGTTGCCAAGCTGAAAGCAGGGCAGCCCGCCCCGAGCGGGGTTGTCAACCAAATTCATCAGGCGTTGCGCGGCTTTGCGAAGCAACCGAAGCGTCGGCCAGACAACGCGCTATCCAACATCTTGCGCGAGCTGTCCAGGATTGCGCCGCATTTCCCGTTCTTTCCAGGGTTCGTCCGATGGGTGGGTATCGACGGCCTCGGGGCAGAAGATTGGCAGTACAACCAGCTTGATGAAAACCGCTTCCCGCCCATCGCCCTCGGAATCGCGCGAGGCTTGGCGAAGTGGGTGAAGGCATTTCCTGAAGCGACGCAGGATGATATTGAGCTTGCGCTGCAAT
>JAFEES010000166.1 GCA_018240995.1 Pseudomonadota bacterium
CGAACAGCAGATGCTGGCCATGGGCCGGGCGCTGATGAGCCAGCCCAAGGTGCTGCTGCTCGACGAACCCTCCATGGGCCTGTCGCCGATCATGGTGGACAAGATCTTCGAGGTGGTGCGCGACGTGTATGCCCTGGGCGTGACCATCGTGCTGGTGGAGCAGAACGCCAGCCGCGCCCTGGCCATTGCCGACCGTGGCTATGTGATGGAATCGGGGCTGATCACCATGTCCGGCGAGGGGCAGCAGCTGCTGAACGACCCACGCGTGCGCGCGGCCTACCTGGGCGAGTAAAGCCGCTTGCCCGGGCTCCAAGGCACCGCCGCGCGCGGTGCCTTGGTGTTTTTGACGTGCTTCATAATTTATAGCTATCCGCGCTTCGCCAAATTGGGTTTGGGTGCGATTTGTTTATAACCATGCGCCATGCAGACGCTGCAATCCCTGCCCATTCCCCTGCAGACCATCTTGCTGCTGCTGGCCAGCAATGTCTTCATGACCTTTGCCTGGTACGGCCACCTGAAGAACCTGGCCGCGGCGCCCTGGTATGTGGCGGCGCTGGCGAGCTGGGGCATTGCGCTGTTTGAATACCTGCTGCAGGTGCCCGCCAACCGCATAGGCCACGCGCAGTTCAGCCTGGGCCAGCTGAAGATCATGCAGGAGGTGATCACGCTGAGTGTGTTCGTCCCCTTTGCCGTGCTGTATATGAACCAGCCGCTGAAATGGGACTACCTCTGGGCCGGCCTGTGCCTGGTGGGCGCGGTGTTCTTCATCTTCCGAAGTGCGTAAAAAAACGCTCAACGCTCAACGCTCAACCTCTTCAATAGCTGAACTGCAGGCCCAGCGTGGTGGTGTCCACATCGGCCATGCGATCGGCAAAGTGCAGGCGGTGGCGATCCCATTCCAGCACCGCCGCCCATTGCGGCGTGAATGCCCAGCGCAACCCGGCGCCGTACGACAGGCCGAAGCCGCTGGCCTTGCCCAGCTGCATGCCATAGCCGCCCACGCCCTGGGTGTTGGTGCGGTCGTAGAAGGTGCCCACCTTGCCCAGCAAGTCCAGCTGCGTGGTCACGGGCAGGCGCCCCACCAGGCTGAAGTTCAGGCCGCGTGCGCTGGTGCTGCCGCCCAGGCGGCGCGCCTTGCCCAAGTCGAGGTAGCCCAACTCCAGCCCCAGGTTGGGGTGGAAATAGGCGCCGGTGTACAGCTTGATGGCGGTGTCGCTGTCGTCAAGCGCGAAGCTGCCGGGGCCGCTGCGCAGGTCGTACTTGGAGGCGCCGGCGCCCAGGCCCACATAGCCGCCGTACAGGCCCATGGCCCGGGGCGCGGGCGCCTGTGCCAGGCAGCTCGCGGCAGCACCCGTGAGCACGGCGGCGCAGAGCAGGAGTCGTGATGTGAATGGCATGGCCCCTCCTATGATTTGAGCGGTTTTTGCACTTCAATCTACGGCGCCCCCAGGGTGCGGGATGTGGGCCTGGGCCAGCCTTGGGGGTAGGAAAAATCCTACGGCAATCAGGGTTAGCCCTGTGAACCAGGGGATTCACTGGCCGGCGGTTAAACTCGCCGCTTTCGCAGATTTGTCACACGATGCTCAACTCTGCGTCGTACTACGCACGAAGGTTCGATCAGGAGTCGACATGTTGTTTGGAAAGCTGTTGCCCCGCGAGGGCAATTTTTTCGAGATGTTCAACCAGCATGCCGACAGGATTGTCGAGGCTGCGCGGGCGTTCTCGCAGCTGGTGGCCAACTACGGTGACACCCACCTGCGCGACCAGTACAACCAGGACGTGGACAACGCCGAGCGCGCCGCCGACCGCGTGACGCACGAGGTCAACCGCGCGCTGCATCAGACCTTCATCACGCCCATCGACCGCGAGCAGATCCACTCGCTGATCAACACCATGGATGACGTGGCCGACCTGATCCAGGACTCGGCGGAGACCATGGCGCTGTATGACATACGCCACATGACGGATGAAATCTCGCGCCTGACGGATCTGAGCGTCAAGTGCTGCGAGCGCCTGCGCGACGCCGTGAAGCTGCTGTCGCGCATCGCCGACCCGGCCGTGGCCGAGGCGGCGCTCAAGACCTGCGAGGAGATCGATCGCCTGGAGGGCGACGCCGACCGCGTGCTGCGCAGCGCCATGAGCAAGCTGTTCCGCGAGGAGACCGACGTGCGCGAACTCATCAAGCTCAAGGCCATCTACGAGCTGCTGGAGACCATCACCGACAAGTGCGAGGACGTGGCCAACCTCATCGAGGGCGTGATCCTCGAAAACTCCTGATTTCCAGGCATCACCCAACACCGCCCAACTCTTGTCCTAAGCATGGAAACGGTACAAACCGCCCTGTGGGTCGTGGTCGTGCTCGTGGCGCTGGCCATCTTGTTCGACTTCATGAATGGCTTTCATGATGCGGCCAACTCCATCGCCACCGTGGTTTCCACGGGTGTGCTCAAGCCCACGCAGGCCGTCGTTTTCGCGGCCTTTTTCAACTTCGTGGCCATCTTCGTGTTCCACCTGAGCGTGGCCGCCACCATTGGCAAGGGCATTGCCGACCCGGGGGTGGTGGACACCCACGTCATCTTCGGCGCCCTGGTCGGGGCCATCACCTGGAACGTCATCACCTGGTATTACGGCATTCCCAGCAGCTCCTCGCACGCGCTGATCGGCGGCATCGTTGGCTCGGTGGTGGCCAAGTCGGGCTCGGGCGCGCTGGTGGCCAGCGGCATCCTGAAGATCGTCGCCTTCATCTTCATCTCGCCGCTGCTGGGCATGGTGCTGGGCTCGGCCATGATGGTGCTGGTGGCCTGGACGTTCCGGCGCGTGCGCCCGAGCCGTGTGGACAAGTGGTTCCGCCGCCTGCAGCTGCTGTCCGCCGGCGCCTACAGCCTGGGCCACGGCGGCAACGACGCGCAAAAGACCATTGGCATCATCTGGCTGCTGCTCATTGCCACCGGCTACGCCTCAGCCAGCGACAGCGCGCCGCCCACCTGGGCCATTGTCTCGTGCTACGCGGCCATAGGCCTGGGCACCATGTTCGGTGGTTGGCGCATCGTCAAGACCATGGGCCAGAAGATCACCAAGCTCAAGCCCGTGGGGGGCTTTTGTGCCGAGAGCGGCGGCGCGCTGACGTTGTTTCTGGCCTCGGCCCTGGGCGTGCCCGTGTCCACCACCCACACCATCACCGGCGCCATCGTCGGCGTGGGCTCCACCCAGCGCGCCAGCGCCGTGCGCTGGGGCGTGGCCGGCAACATCGTCTGGGCCTGGATTCTGACCATACCGGCCAGTGCCTTCGTGGCCGCAATCGCCTATTGGGTCAGCCTGCAGCTGTATTGACAGCTACTTTTTACGTAGCTTGCTGCGCTTGATACATAAGCATCAGCGCGCGTTTTTACTGCGATATTTTGCGCGCTTCCTCGATCTGGTACTCGTAGTAGTGCTGCAGGCTGAAGGCAATGCTGGCCAGCAGCACCGCGGCGCCCACCAGCAGCGACAGCGCCACCGCAAACACCGTGAACCAGTTCGTGCGCCCGGGCGCGGCGTCGGGCGCGGCGTCGTGGTTGAAGCGGGCGTTCCATTTCTCCGGCGCCATCAGTCCGTAGACGATGGCGCACAGGGCGCAGCCGGCAATGGTGAAGCCCAGCAGCGGGATCAGCAGCCAGCTCAGTTGATCGTCCTGGCCCCATTGCTGTACGCGCTGTATGCCGTACACGCCCAGCGCCGTGGGCACGGGCAGCAGCCAGCCCAGCATGTCGCCAAGGCCGAATAGATAGAAACGGTGCAGTCCCAGAGGACCGCCGAGGAAGGCCAGCCAGGCGGCGAGGGTCTTGTTCTTCATGGTGTTTGAGGATCGGCCCGGCATCATTCAGGGGCGCTGCTGTCGCCCGCGCCCAGGGGCTTTTCCATGAGCACGATGTCGCGCCAGGCGCCGAACTTCCAGCCCACGGAGCGCATCACGCCTACGTCGGTGAAGCCCACGGCGCGGTGCAGGGCGATGGAGCCGGCATTGCCCGAGTCGCCGATCACCGCCAGCAGCTTGCGCACACCCGCCGCCTGCGCCTGCTGGCACAGGGCATGGAGCAGCAGCCGGCCCAGGCCGCGGCCGCGGGCGGCGTCGGCCACGTAGACCGAATCCTCGGCCGAGAAGCGATAGGCGGGGCGCGGCTTGAACCAGTTGCAGTAGGCGAAGCCCAGTACGCGGCCGCCGTCCTCGGCCACTAGGTAGGGCAGGCCGCGGGCCAGCACATCGGCGCGGCGCGCCGCCATGTCCTGGCTGCTGGGCGGGTCGATCTCGAAGGTGCCCGTGCCGTGCAGCACATGGTGGGCGTAGATGGCGGTGATGGCGGCGACGTCGTCATCGCGGCTGGCGCGTAGGGTGGGCATTTGCGTGGATATGGCTATAATTGCGGGCTTTGCTGCGTGTCGCTGGCCGGGTGGCCAAGTCGCGTGTCTCAAACGCCGCAAAAACAGTGCAGCAATTGCTGCGTTCCACCCGAAGGATTCATTATGGTCGTGATTCGACTCTCCCGCGGCGGCTCCAAGGGCCGTCCGTTCTTCAACATCGTTGTTGCCGACAAGCGCGTGCGCCGCGACGGTCGCTTCATCGAGCGCCTGGGCTTTTACAACCCTTCCGCCAAGGGCGGCGAGGAAAGCCTGCGCATCGCCCAGGATCGCCTGACGTACTGGACGGGCGTGGGCGCGCAAGCCTCCCCCACCGTGGATCGCCTGATCAAGCAAGCCGCCAAGCAGGCCGCCTGATTCGCGTACACCCCTGAAGAGGGCGGGCTCCGTCGGTATGGCTGACGGACCCGCCTTTTTTTCGTCTTGCCTGTATTGCCTCGTCCCGCCATGCCTGAGTTGCCCATTTTGCAAGCCACCGACCTGCCGCCCGACGCCGTCGAGGTCGGGCGCATCACCGACGCCTGGGGCGTGAAGGGCTGGTTCAAGGTGCTGCCCTACAGCAACGACGCGCAGGCGCTGCTGGCCGCCAAGTCCTGGCTGCTGCAGCCGGCCGAGAAGGGCGGCAAGAGCTTTTTCACGGGCACGGTGCTGCTGCCGATACGCCAGGCGCGCACGCATTCCGACAACATCGTCGCCTGGGCCCAGGGCGTGGAGGATCGCGACGGCGCCGAGGCACTGCGCGGCGCGCGCATCTTCGTGCCGCGCGCGGCCTTTCCCGCGGCGGCCGAGGACGAGTACTACTGGGTAGACCTGATCGGCCTGGCCGTGGTGAACCGCGAGGGCGTGGCGCTGGGCAGCGTGCGCGAGCTGCTGCCCACCGGCCCGCAGACCACGCTGGTGCTGGCCTACGAGCAGGACGGCAAGGCGCACGAGCGCATGATTCCCTTCGTCTCCGCCTTTGTGGACAAGGTGGATCTGGCGGCGCGCCAGATCACCGTGGATTGGCAGCCCGATTACTGAAGCCCGCATGCGCTTCGACGTCATCACCCTGTTCCCCGAGCTGTTCGAGCCGTTCCTGGCCAGCGGCGTGACGCGGCGCGCCTATGCCTCTGGCCAGGTACAGGTGCGGCTGTGGAACCCTCGCGACCATGCCGAGGGCAACTACCGGCGCGTGGACGACCGCCCCTTCGGCGGCGGCCCCGGCATGGTGATGATGGCTGGGCCCCTGGCACGCTGCCTGGCCGCCATCCGCGCCGATCGCGCCGAGGATCAGCCGGCGCCGCTGGTGCTGTTCTCGCCCATAGGCCGGCATCTCGATCATGCCGCCGTGCAGGGCTGGTCGGCCAGCGCTGGTGCCGTGCTGCTGTGTGGGCGCTACGAGGGCGTGGATCAGCGCTTCATCGACGCCCATGTCGATGTGCAGGTCAGCCTGGGCGACTTCGTGCTCTCGGGCGGCGAGATCGCGGCCGTGGCCCTGCTGGATGCCGTGGCGCGACTGCAACCCGGCGTGCTGCACGACGCGGGCAGCCATCAACTGGACAGCTTCAACCCGGCTCTCGACGGCCTGCTGGACTGCCCGCACTACACCCGGCCCGAGCAGTGGCAGGGCGCCGGCGTACCCGCGCCATTGCTGTCGGGCCACCATGCGCAGATCGAGCGCTGGCGCCGCGACCAGCGCCTGCTGCTCACCGCGCGCCACCGCCCGGATCTGCTGCAGGCGGCGCGCGCGCGCGGGCAGCTCACGCGCGCCGACGAGGCCCTTTTGGTGCAAAGCCAGGACTTGCTATAATTGCGGGCTCTCGATCCTCTGGCCGGCCGCTATGGGCCCATGCAGTGCATGACCAGCCGAATAGCCACAAGGCGCCAATAGGGGCGCCGCAGCCAATCCTGGCGCGTCCATGATCGTTGGAAGTGAAACCATGAATCTGATCCAGATCCTCGAG
>JAFEES010000167.1 GCA_018240995.1 Pseudomonadota bacterium
TCTCCCGCGAGGGGAGAGGGAGCAAAACCCGCGTCAATCAAGCGTTGTGGGCTACAAAAAAAATGTGTCGATACCCATACCCCAAGTGGCAGGGGGATATGCCTAGAAAGAACCGCCATGCCTCACCTGAGCTTTGAAATCACCGCCAACCTTGACCGCGCGGATTGCGACATCCCCGGCCTGCTGCGCCAGTCCAACCAGGTGCTGATAGAGCAGGGCGGGGTGTTCCCCACCGGCGGCATACGCTCGCGCGTGCATTGGCTACGCGACTGGTGCGTGGCCGACGGCAGCCAGGCAACCGACGCCTTCGTCCATGCCACCCTGAAGGTGGGCGCCGGCCGCAGCGCAGCGCAGTTGCAGAAAACCTGCGACGAGCTGTTTGCCCTGCTGTGCGCGCACTTCGCCGCCGAGTTCGAGCGCCGGGGCCTGGCCCTGTCCATGGAGTGCAGCGAATTCAGCGAGGCCGGCACCTGGAAGAAAAACAACCTCCACGCCCGTTACAAGAAAGCCTAAAGCCCATGCTCAGCCAAGACGAAATACGGGCCGCTGCCCAGCGCCTGCACGCCGCCGAGAAGGCGCGCCAGCCGGTGCGCCAGATCTCGCTGGACTACCCCGCCATCAGCATCGAAGACGCCTACGCCATCCAGCGCGCCGGGGTGCAGCTCAAGCTGGCCGAGGGGCAGAAGATCGTCGGCCACAAGATCGGCCTGACCTCGCGTGCCATGCAGATGTCCTCGCAGATCGACGAGCCAGACTTCGGCACGCTACTCGACGAAATGGTCTACGCCGACGCCGCCGACATCGCCATCGAGCGCTTCATCGACCCCATGGTGGAGGTAGAGCTGGCCTTCATCCTGAAAGACCGGATCGAGGGCGATCGGGTGACGATCTTCGACGTGCTCTCGGCCACCGACTATGTCACGCCGGCGCTGGAGATCATCGACGCGCGCTGTCACCGCATAGACCCCGAGAGCAAGCGCGCGCGCAAGGTGATGGACACCATCTCCGACAACGCCGCCAACGTCGGCATCATCCTGGGCGGTCGCCCCATCAAGCCACTGGATGTGGACTTGCGCTGGGTGGCGGCGCTGCTGTACCGCAACGCCACGATTGAGGAAACCGGCGTTGCCGCCGGGGTGCTGAACCACCCGGCCAACGGCATCGCCTGGCTCGCCAAGAAGTTCGCGCCGCATGGCGTGGCGCTGGAGCCGGGGCAGATCATCCTGGCGGGCTCGTTCACGCGCCCCGTCAAGGCGGCACGCGGCGACAACTTTTTTGCCGACTACGGGCCGCTGGGCAACATCAGCTGCCGTTTTGTCTGAGGGTTCGATCCATGCAAATGCCTTTGAATGCCTTCAAGCGCGCGCTGGCGCAGGGCGAGACGCAGATCGGCCTGTTCATCGGCCTGGCGCATGGCTATGGCGCCGAGCTGCTGGGCGCTAGCGGCTTTGACTGGCTGCTGATTGACGGCGAGCATGGCCCCAACGACCTGCGCTCCATCATTGCCCAGATGCAGGCGCTGGCCCCTTACCCTGAGCGCCTGGTGGTGCGCACCGCCGACCACAGCCCGGCGGCCATCAAGCAGCTGCTGGACGGCGGCGCGCAGACGCTGATGGTGCCCATGGTGGAAAGCGCCGAACAAGCCCGTGCCCTGGTGCGCGCCATGCGCTACGCGCCGCAGGGCATACGCGGCGTGGGCACGGCCATGGCGCGCGCGGCACACTGGAACGGCGTGAGCAACTACTTTGCCCAGGCGGACGCCGAGATGTGCCTGATCGTGCAAATCGAGTCCGTCGAAGGCGTGGCGCAGCTGGACGCCATCTTGCAGGTGCCCGGCGTGGATGGGGTGTTCATAGGCCCGTCGGATTTGGCCGCATCCATGGGCTACCTGGGCCAGCCCGGCCACCCGGATGTAAAGGCCGCCGTGGAGGACGCCATCCGCCGCATAGCTGCCGCCGGCAAGGCGCCCGGCGTCTTCAGCGCCGACCCGGCCATGGCCGCGCATTACCAGCAACTGGGCGCCAGGTTCCTGCTGGTGGGCGTGGACACCCTGCTGCTGCGCAACGCCGCCGTGGCCCTGGCCGGGCGCTTCAAGAGCGCGGCCCCCACCGGCGCCGCGGGCGCCAGTTACTGAACCGACACAAGACGCGAGGGATTCCCTGATGCTGCAATTGAACGACCCCGGCCTGCTGCGCGGCGCCTGCTACATCGACGGCGCATGGGTAGGCGCCGACGCTGGCCGCACCCTGGCGGTGCACAACCCCGCCACCGGCGCGCCGATCGCCAGCGTGCCCGACTGCGGCGCCGCCGAGGCGCAGCGTGCCGTGGATGCCGCGCAGCGCGCCTTCACCACCTGGGGCCAGACCACCGCCGCCGAGCGCAGCCGCGTCCTGCGCCGCTGGTTTGACCTGATGCTGGCGCACCAGGAAGACCTGGCGCGCATCATGACCGCCGAGCAGGGCAAGCCCCTGGCCGAGGCGCGCGGCGAAATCGGCTACGCCGCCTCCTACATCGAGTGGTTTGCCGAGGAGGCCAAGCGCGCCTATGGCGAGGTGATTCCCTCGCCGTTCAAGGATCGCGCCCTGGTCGTGACCCGCGAGCCGGTGGGCGTGTGCGCGGCCATCACCCCCTGGAACTTTCCGGCAGCCATGATCACGCGCAAGGCGGCGCCGGCGCTGGCGGCGGGCTGCACCATGGTGCTCAAGCCCGCCGAGCAGACGCCCTTGTCGGCCCTGGCGCTGGCCGAGCTGGCCGCGCGCGCGGGCGTGCCCGCCGGGGTGTTTTCGGTGGTCACGGGCGATGCCGTGGCCATTGGCGGCGTACTCACCGCCAGTCCGGTGGTGCGCAAGCTGAGCTTTACCGGCTCCACGCCCATCGGTCAGCTGCTGATGCGCCAATGTGCCGATACGGTGAAAAAGCAGTCGCTGGAACTGGGCGGCAACGCCCCCTTCATCGTGTTCGACGACGCCGACCTGGACGCCGCCGTGGCCGGCGCCATGGCGTCCAAATACCGCAACGCGGGCCAGACCTGCGTGTGCACCAACCGCTTCCTGGTGCAGGCCGGGGTGTATGAGCGCTTTGCCGAAAAGCTGGCCCAGGCCGTGGCCGGCATGCGCGTGGGCAATGGCATGCATGATGGCGTGGAGCAGGGCCCGCTGATCGACCAGGCCGCCTTGCGCAAGGTCGAATCGCTGGTGCAAGGCGCCGTGGGCCAGGGCGCGCGCCTCGTCTGCGGCGGCCAGCGTCATGCGCTGGGCGGCACCTGGTACGAACCCACGGTGCTGGCCGATGTGCAGCCCGGCATGGCGGTGGCGCGCGAGGAGATCTTCGGCCCCGTGGCGGCGCTGCTGCGCTTCGAGACCGAAGACGAGGCCGTGCGGCTGGCCAACGCCACCGAATCCGGCCTGGCCGCGTACTTCTACACGCGCGACCATGGCCGCGTATGGCGCGTGTCGCGGCGGCTGGAATACGGCATGGTGGGCATCAACACCGGCCTGATCTCCACCGAGGTGGCGCCCTTTGGCGGCGTCAAGTACTCCGGCCTGGGGCGCGAGGGCTCGCGCCACGGCCTGGACGAGTACCTGCAGCTCAAGTACCTGGCGCTGGGCGGCTTGTAGGCCCGTCTGCAGGCACAATAAGAAAAACCGCCAGGGCTGGAAGCCGTGGCGGTTTTTCTGTTGGGGCGCAGCCGAATTACTTCAGCTTGGCTTCCTTGTACTCGACATGCTTGCGAGCCTTGGGGTCGAACTTGATGATGCTCATCTTCTCGGGCATCGTCTTCTTGTTCTTGGTGGTGGTGTAGAAGTGCCCGGTTTCAGCCGTGGACACCAGCTTGATCTTTTCGCGTCCGCCTTTAGCAGCCATGGTGTTTCTCCTTCAGGAAATTTAAGCTTGGCCGCGGGCACGCATGTCTGCGAGCACGGATTCGATGCCGTTCTTGTCGATCAGGCGCAGGGCGGCGCTGGAAACGCGCAGGCGCACCCAGCGGTTTTCGCTTTCCACCCAGAAACGGCGGTGCTGCAGGTTGGGCAGGAAACGACGCTTGGTCTTGTTGTTGGCGTGGGAAACGTTGTTTCCCACCATGGGCTTCTTGCCCGTTACTTCACATACGCGTGCCATCAGGACACTCCGATAGTTGCACGGCTGCAGGCCCTGGTGGCCTGCAACCTCACCTCGCCAGTTGAATCGGGTGGCGGTAACCCGGCTGGATCAGGCGCCAAGGCGCCCGAATTTCAGCAAAGCCGCGCATTATAACGCGGGGCGGAAGAATTACTCCTGCTGCTCCAAAAAGCGCTGGGCGTCGAGCGCCGCCATGCAGCCCGTGCCGGCGCTGGTGATGGCCTGGCGGTACACGTGATCCTGCACGTCGCCGGCGGCGAAGGCGCCCGGGATGCTGGTTTGCGTGGCAAAGCCCTTGAGCCCGCCTTGCGTGATGATGTAGCCGGTTTCGTCCATCTCCAGCTGGCCCTTGAAGATGTCGGTGTTGGGCGCGTGGCCGATGGCGATGAAGCAGCCCTGCAGGGCGATGTCCTCGGTGTGGCCGTCCTCGGTGCTCTTGATGCGGATACCGGTGACGCCGGTGTTGTCGCCCAGCACTTCATGGAGCGTGAAGAAGGTCTTGAGAACGATCTTGCCGGCGGCGACGCGCTCCATGAGCTTGTCCACCAAAATGGGCTCGGCGCGGAACTTGTCGCGCCGGTGCACCAGCGTGACCTTGGACGCGATGTTGGCCAGGTACAGCGCCTCCTCCACGGCGGTGTTGCCGCCGCCGATGACGCAGACCTCCTGCCCGCGGTAGAAGAAGCCGTCGCAGGTGGCGCAGGCGGACACGCCCTTGCCCATGAAGGCCTCCTCGGACGGCAGGCCCAGGTACTTGGCCGAGGCGCCGGTGGCGATGATCAGCGAATCGCAGGTGTAGCTGCCGCTGTCGCCGGTAAGGGTGAAGGGGCGCCTGGACAGATCCACCTGGCCGATGTGGTCGAACACGATCTGCGTCTTGAAGCGCTCGGCGTGCTCCAGAAAGCGCTGCATCAGCTCGGGGCCCTGCACGCCGGCCACGTCGGCGGGCCAGTTGTCCACCTCGGTGGTGGTGGTCAGCTGGCCGCCCTGGGCCATGCCGGTGATCAGCACGGGCTGCAGGTTGGCGCGCGCGGCGTAGATGGCGGCGGTGTAGCCTGCCGGGCCGGAGCCGAGGATCAGGACTTTGGCGTGTTGCGTGTTGGACATGGCAAATAGCGGATCGTTGGTGTTTGGGTGCCTGCGCGAGGCGGCGAGGGGGCATTGTAAGAAGCCGGCAATGTCGTCCGGCGCCTGGGTGCATGGCGGCGTTTGCGCGGGCTTGGGCGGGTGCGCCAAAGGGCGAATGCGCAACCGCTATGGAGTAAGCTTGCACGCTGTTTTGGAACGTGTTCGTGATCTTTTGACCTACTCCCTCAATACCTTGAACGGTGCCGGCAAGTCGGCGCCACGCTCGGCCGCGGCGCGCTTTGCCCACGAAATCGGGCTCATCGTGGGTCTGCTGGCCATGGTGTTCTGGCTGCTGGCCCTGGCCAGCTATTCCGCGCAGGACGCGGCCTGGTCCACGTCGGGCGCCGGCGGCGGCCGTCCGCTGGCCAACTGGGTGGGGCGCTTTGGCGCCTGGCTGGCCGATGGCAGTTATTTCATGCTCGGCTTTTCCGTCTGGTGGTGTGTGGCCGCCGGCGTGCGCGCCTGGCTGTCGTCACTGGCGCGCTGGATGCGCGGCGGCGAGCAGGTGCCCGGTGCCGTGGCCCATGGCCCGTGGCTGTGGCGCGCCATGTTCTGGGGCGGACTGCTGCTGCTGATGTGCGCCAGCACGGCGCTGGAATGGTCGCGCCTGTACCGCCTTGAGGGCCTGCTGCCGGGCCATGCCGGCGGCATGCTGGGTTATGTGACGGGGCCGGCAGCGGTGAAGTGGCTGGGCTTTACCGGCTCGGGCCTGGCCGGCGTGGTGCTGGTGGTGCTGGGTGCGGCGCTGGTGTTCCGCTTTTCCTGGGGCCATCTGGCCGAGCGCCTGGGCGCGCGCCTGGACGCGCTGGTGCAGACCGGCCGGGCGCAGCGCGAAAAGGCCAAGGACGTGGCCGTGGGCCGGCGCGCCGCGCGCGAGCGCGAGGAGGTGCTGCAGGAGGAGCGCCACGAGAGCGAGGTGCAACACCCCAGGCCGGTGCAGATCATCGAGCCCGTGCTGGCCGAGCCGCCGCAGAGCACGCGCGTGGTCAAGGAACGGCAAAAGCCCCTGTTTTCCGACATGCCCGACAGCCGCCTGCCGCAGGTGGATCTGCTGGACGCGGCCCAGGCGCGCCAGGA
>JAFEES010000168.1 GCA_018240995.1 Pseudomonadota bacterium
GCCACGAACAAGGCGCGCAAGGCCTTGTTCGACAACATCGCCAGCCTGGCCACGCCCGACGCACACAGCGTGCTGCTGAGCCTGCACCACCCCGACCCGCACCTGCTGCTGCGCCTGGCCGAGGGGCCGGCGGTGATCCTGCACCCCGGTAGCGCGGCCCGGGCCGCCACCAATCCGGTGGGCACCGGCCCCTACCGCGTCACGCAATGGAATCGCGGCCTGGGCATTGAGCTGGCCAGGGCCGATGGCTACCGCCACGCGGCCCAGCTGCACATCCAGCAGGCCGCTTTTCGCTTTCTGAACGAACCCGAGGAGCAAAACGCCGCGCTGCAGGCCGGCGCGATCGACATCGCCTTCAACTTCGCCACGCAGACCGTGCGCCACTTCCAGGATCAAAGCGGCTTTCAGGTGCTGATAGGCGCATCCCCCGGCAAGGGCCTGCTGGCGCTGAACCAGCGGCGCGCGCCGCTGAACGACCTGCGCGTGCGCCGCGCCATCACCCATGCCATCGACCGCGAGGCCTTTATACGCAGCGTGCTCGACGGGCGCGGCGTGGTCATAGGCAGCCATTTCAGCCCGGCCGATGCCGGCTATCTGCACCTGGCCAGCAGCTACCCCTACGACCCCGCTCGCGCCCGCGCCCTGCTGCGCGAGGCCGGCGTTGCCACGCCGCTGCGCCTGACCCTGGCCCTGCCGCCCACGCCCTACGCCCACGAGGGCGGCCCGCTGATCGCCCAGGATCTGGCACGCGTGGGCATAGTCGCCGAGCTGCAGCGCCTGAGCTGGGAGCAATGGCTGGCCGGCCCCTTCAAGGGCCGTTTCGACATGACGCTGATCAACCATGTGGAGCCGCTGGACTACCGCATCTACACCGACCCCGACTACTACTTCGGCTACGACAGCGCGGCCTACCGCAGCCTGGTGCAGCGCCACACTGATGCCGCGAACGCGCGCGAACGCCAGCTGCTGTGGGCGCAACTGCAGCGCCACCTGGCGCAGGACGCCGTAAACGCCTGGATCTTCTCGCCGCAAATCGGCACCGTGGTGCGCAAGGGGCTGCGCGGCGTGTGGATGAACTACCCCATCTTCGTGCATGACATTGCCGCCATGCGGTGGCAGTAGCGCTTTCAAATCAATAGCGTTTGACGCTTATCCATAACGCCCGCAGCCATATTTTCTATAGTTAATCGCCATCCACGTAGTACCAGCGCCCATGCTCGCGCACGAAGCGGCTGCGCTCATGCAGGCGATGGGCGCGGCCCGTGGCGTCGCGCTGGCGGGCGACGAACTCCACCTCGGCATGATCCGCGTCGCGCGGCACATGGGCGCGCAGCTCCAGCCCCAACCAGCGCGCACCGCGCTCGAAGTCCAGCCGCGCGGGGCGCTGCGCCGCCTGCCAGGTGGCCAGCAGGTAGGCAGCATCCTCGCGCACGAAGGCC
Source organism: Pseudomonadota bacterium (assembly GCA_018240995.1). Classification (GTDB taxonomy): domain Bacteria; phylum Pseudomonadota; class Gammaproteobacteria; order Burkholderiales; family Burkholderiaceae_C; genus Alicycliphilus. The sequence continues at coordinate 1,440 of JAFEES010000168.1, forward strand.
GTGTAGCGCGAGCGCATCAGGCTCTCGGCGTCGGGCGCCGGGCATTGCACGAAATGGTCGATATAGCGGCCGCAGCATTGCGCGTAGGGCAGCGGGCGCCGGCGTGCGTCGCTGCGGCCGCAGGGGCAGGCGGGCGATGGCGGGGTGGGATTCATGCGCCGAGCATAGCCCCGCTGGCCCGCTATAGACTGGCAATCAGTTTCGCCATACCGGAGTGATAGCCGATGTTTGCCATGAGCGTGCCCTGGTGGGAGTTCGTCCTGCGCGGCCTGGTCGTATACCTGTTCCTGCTGGTATTCCTGCGCCTGACGGGCAAGCGCCAGACGGGGCAATACGCGCCCTTCGACCTGGTGCTGCTGCTGATCCTGTCGAACGCGGTGCAGAACTCCATGAACGCGGGCGACAACTCGCTCATCGGCGGCCTCATCAGCGCCGCCACGCTCATCGCCTGCCATGTAACGCTGGCGCAGCTGACCTTCCGCGTGCCGCGCCTGGCGCGGCTGGTGGACGGGCGACCCCAGGTGCTGGTGCGCGCCGGGCAGCTGGATCAGGCCCTGATGCGCCAGGAGCTGCTGACGCCCGACGACGTGGCCGCCGCCCTGCGCGCCGGCGGCTGCCTGCACCTGCACGAGGTGGAACGCGCCACCATGGAGACCAATGGCACCATCACCGTGGTGCTGCGCAGCAGCGGTCGCAGCGCCGATGCGGGCCTTTGAAAGGCAGCCTTCACAACCCAACCACCTGACACCATGAACCTGCTACTGCTGAGCAATTCCACCAGCGACGCCGGCTACCTGACGCACGCCCTGCCATGGATAGACGAATGGGCCGCGCGGCACGAGCGCTCGGGCGAGGCCCTGTTCGTGCCCTTCGCCGGCGTGACGCGCGGCTGGGACGACTACGAGGCCCTGGTCGCCCAGGCGCTGGCGCCGCTCGCCCTGCGCGTGCGCTCGGTGCACCGGCTGGCCGACCCGCTGGCCGCCGTGCAGGGCGCGCGCCATCTGCTGGTGGGCGGCGGCAACAGCTTCGCGCTGCTCGGGCGGCTGCGCGCCACGGGGCTGCTCGCCGCAATCGCCGCGCGCGTGCGCAGCGGCGAGGCCTCGTACCTGGGCTGGAGCGCGGGCTCCAACGTGGCCTGCCCGACGATCTGCACCACCAACGACATGCCCATCACCGACCCCGGCGGCCTGGACGCCATGGGCCTGGTGCCGCTGCAGATCAACGCCCATTACACCGACGTCCACCCGCCGGGCCACCGCGGCGAGACGCGCGAGCAGCGCCTGCGCGAGTTCACCACGCTGCGCCCGGACATGCCGGTGCTGGGCCTGCCCGAGGGCACGGGCCTGCGCGTGCTGGACGACGGCTACCGGCTGCTGGGCGCCGCGGGGGCGCGCTGGTTCCACGGCGCGGCCGCGCCGCAGTGGCTGGCGGAGGGGCCGCTGGACATGACTTAGGCCCAATTCAGTTCAGTGAACGACGTTGTGGGAGCGGCTTTAGCCGCGAATGGCGCTTTTCGCGGCTGTTCGCGGCTAAAGCCGCTCCCACACGCTGGCGGCATCGGTCGCTATCTGAACAGTGTTGGACTTAGGCCAGCGCACGCTGGATGATGATCTTTTGCACGTCGCTCGTGCCCTCGTAGATCTGGCACACGCGCACGTCGCGGTAGATGCGCTCCACCGGAAAGTCGCTCACCACGCCGTAGCCGCCCAGGGTCTGTATGGCGGCGCTGCACACGCGTTCCGCCATCTCGCTGGCGAACAGCTTGGCCATCGCCGCCTCCTTCAGGCAGGGACGGCCCGCGTCGCGCAGCGCGGCGGCATGCCAGATGAGCTGGCGCGCGGCCTCGATCTGCGTGGCGCAGTCGGCCAGGCGAAAACCCACGGCCTGGTGGTTGAAGATGGGCTGGCCGAAGCTCTCGCGCTCCTTGGCGTATTGCACGGCAAATTCAAAGGCGCTGCGCGCCATGCCCAGGCTTTGCGCGGCGATGCCTATGCGCCCGCCCTCCAGCGCCCCCAGCGCGATCTTGTAGCCCTCGCCCTCGGCGCCGATCAGGTTGGCCGCCGGTATGCGGCAGTCGTCGAAGTTGATCTGCGCCGTGTCGCTGCTGTGCTGGCCCAGCTTGTCCTCCAGCCGCGCCACCACGTAGCCGGGCGTGCTGGTGGGCACGATGAAGGCGCTCATGCCCTTCTTGCCCGCGCCCCTGTCGGTGACGGCGATGACGATGGCCACCTGGCCATTCTTGCCGCTGGTGATGAACTGCTTCACGCCGTTGATCACGTATTCGTCGCCCTGCCTGACGGCGGTGGTGCGCAGCGCAGACGCGTCCGATCCCACATGCGGCTCGGTCAGGCAGAACGCGCCCAGCATCTCGCCGCGCGCCAGCTTTGTTAACCAATCGCGCTGTTGCTGCGCGTTGCCGTAGCGCATGAGGATGGCGTTGACCGGACAATTGGTCACGCTGATGGCGGTGCTGGTGCCGCCGTCGCCAGCGGCGACCTCCTCCAGCACCAGGGCCAGGGACAGGTAGTCCAGGCCGGCGCCGCCGAGATCTTCGGGCACGCAGATGCCGTAGGCGCCCAGCTGCGCCAGGCCCTGGTGCACGTCGCGCGGAAAGTGGTGTTCCTTGTCCCAGCGCGCGGCGTGGGGCCAGAGTTCTTCCTGGGCAAAGGCGCGCACGGCGTCGCGGATCATTTCCTGGTCGGGGGTCAGCAGCATGGTCGTGCTCTCACAAATAGTGGCTTATGGCCAAATGTGCCGCCAGCGCTTAAAAATCAAACGCCGGCAGCTATTGAAAAATGAGTAAGCCTCAGACCAGCTCGATGGCCATGGCCGTGGCCTCGCCGCCGCCTATGCACAGCGTGGCAAGACCTTTCTTCGTGCCGCGAGCCTTGAGCGCATGCACCAGCGTGACCAGGATGCGCGCGCCGCTGGCGCCTATGGGGTGCCCCAGGGCGCAGGCGCCGCCATGCACGTTGACCTTGTCGTGCGCAATCTTCAGATCGGCCATCAGCGCCATGGGCACGACGGCAAAGGCCTCGTTGATCTCCCACAGGTCCACATCGCCCACCTGCCAGCCGATCTTCTTCAGCAGCTTCTCGGTCGCGCCCACCGGGGCGGTGCTGAACCATTCCGGTGCCTGGGCATGGGTGGCATGGCCCACGATGCGCGCCAGCGGCTTGCAGCCCAGACGCTGGGCGGTGGACGCGCGCATCAGCACCATGGCGGCGGCGCCATCGTTGATGCTGGAGCTGGACGCGGCGGTGATGGTGCCGTCCTTCCTGAAGGCGGGCTTGAGGCTGGATATCTTGTCGAGGCGCGCCTTGGCCGGGCCCTCGTCGATGCTCACCGTGACCTCGCCCTTGCGCGTCTTCAGCGTGACCGGGGCGATCTCGGCATCGAAGGCGCCGCTCTTGGCCGCCTCTTGTGCGCGCGTGACGCTGGCGATGGCAAAGGCGTCCTGCTGCTCGCGCGTGAACTGGTACTTGGCGGCGCAGTCCTCGCCGAAGGTGCCCATGGAGCGGCCGGGCTCGTAGGCGTCCTCCAGGCCGTCGAGCATCATGTGGTCGAACACCTTGTCATGGCCCATGCGGTAGCCGCCGCGGCCTTTTTTCAGCAAATAGGGCGCGCCGCTCATGCTCTCCATGCCGCCGGAGACCATCACCTCGCGGCTGCCGGCGATCAGCTGGTCGTGCGCCAGGATGGTGGCCTCCATGCCGGCGCCGCACATCTTGGACAGGGTCACCGCCCCCGTGCTCTGCGGCAGTCCGCCCTTGAAGAGCGCCTGGCGCGCGGGCGCCTGGCCCTGGCCCGCCATCAGGCAGTTGCCGAACAGCACCTCCTCGACCAGCGCGGGCGCTACGCCGGCGCGCTCAACGGCGGCCTTGATGGCGGCGCCGCCCAGGTCATGCGCGGCCAGGTCGGCGAAGTCGCCCATGAAGGCGCCCATGGGCGTGCGCGCGGCGCTGACGATGACGACGGGGTCTTGGTGTTGGCTCATGTGATAGCTCCTGGGGGTTGGGGTGAGGGGTGCACGCCGCCGAAGCGCCGCGTGCTGTCGTAGGGAAACACGTCGTAGACATGGCCGGCCTGTATGCGCTCCTTGTGCGACTGCCAGAACGCCACGTCCAGCAGGTCTGCGTGGTGGCGCATGAAGGCCGCGCGCACGGCATCGTTGCCGAGCAGGAAGGGGCCGAAGGTCTCGGGGAAGACATCGCGCGGGCCGACCGGCCACCAGACCTCGCCCGACAGCTCGTCCTCCTCGCAGCGCGGCGCGGGCACGCGCCGGAAGTTGCAGTCCGTGAGGTACTCGATCTCGTCATAGTCGTAGAACACGACCTTGCCGTTGCGCGTCATGCCGAAGTTCTTCCACAGCATGTCGCCGGGGAAGATGTTGGCCGCCACCAGATCCTTGATGGCGTTGCCGTATTCGACCACGGCATGCTCCAGCGCGCTTGCCACCTCGGGCTTGTCCAGGCCGGCGTCCAGGCATTCCTGCAGGTGAATGTTCAGCGGGATCATGCGCCGCTCTATGTACAGGTGGCTGATGATGACCTCCTGGCGACCATCGCCGTCGCGGTCGCTGATCTCCAGCTGACTGGGTGCATGCTTTTGGATTTCGGCAATCAGCTCGTCGCTGAAACGATCACGCGGAAAGGCCACCAGGCTGTACTCCAGCGTGTCGGCCATGCGGCCCACGCGGTCGTGCTGCTTGACCAGCAGGTACTTGGCCTTGACCTGCTCGCGCGTCGTGTCCTTTGGCGCCGGGAAATGGTCCTTGATGAGCTTGAATACGTAGGGAAAGCTCGGCAGGTCGAACACCAGCATGACCATGCCCTTGATGCCGGGCGCGATGCGGAACTGGTCGCTGGAATAGCGCAGGTG
>JAFEES010000169.1 GCA_018240995.1 Pseudomonadota bacterium
CACACGCCGACCGCACGGCAAGCGAAGCGCGCAGGCCCGAAGCTGGAAGCCGGGCCGGAGGCGTCAGCCGAGCAGCGCGAGGGGACGATGGAAGCCCGAAGGGGCGAAACCCCGCAGGGGGTTCGATGCGCACACAACAGTGCGACCGGCCATCTCCCAGGTGGCCGGGGACGCCCAGCCTTCAATGCAAGATCAGGACGAATCCACGCAAGGCACCGTGGATCTGCTGCGAATGCGGTCTGGCCGATCCGGCGCAGCCGGGTCGGCGGTGTTCAGGGGCGCCAAGCCTGCGCGGCGGGGATAGCCCGCAGGGCTTTCCCCTGGAGGGCAAGCCGAAGGCGCGCAGGCATCGCGCCGCATGGGCGCGAGCGAGGGGGCGTCCCGCGACGCCCCAGGGCCGGGTCAGACGATGACCCGCCCGGCCAGCCGCGCATCGCGCGCATAGGCGCTCAACCGCTTCTCGGCGCGAAACGACAGATCGCGTTCGATCGGCAGGCCCAGCCCACCACGCACGGCCGCCAGCTCACCCAGGCTGACCCAGCCGATTTCCGGCGCTCCCAGGCCCAGGTCGCAAAGACCGAAGGTATGGTCGTGGTCATCGGGATCAATCTCGGTCAGCAGCCAGGTCGCGCCGGCATCCGGCGTGAACAGCTTGACCACGGGCGCCGGATCGAAGTCCGGGTTCTGCAAGGATTCGCGGCCGTTGGCCAGCAGCACGATGCGCTGCTCGTCGGTGATAAGTGCGTGGTTCATGGTGAACTCCTGAAAGGTTGCCGGGCGGAATTGCCCAGCCCTTCCAGGGCACGGCGTAGCGCAAGCAGTCAGGGGTTAACGACGGCCGCCAAGCCGCAAGCGCGCCAAAGCGCGCGCCGCCCTTGACGGCGAGAACGCCGTGATACGGTGAAGGGGACAGCAAGACCGCCTACACCCCGCCCACTGCACACACCACCTTTGGGCAAGCGCAGCGCGCAGGCCCGGATCAGCGAGCCGGGCCGGAGGCGTCAGCCGAGCGGCGCGAGGGGATGATGGAAGCCCGAAGGGGCGAGACTCGTGCAACGAGGCTCGATGCAACGCACGACAGCACGACCGGCCACCGCCCAAGTGGTCGGGGACGCCCTGAATTTAAAGTGGAGTGAATAGCAGACTCAGAGATTCACGTGCTTTTAGAACGTGTTTACGATCTCCTGAGCAGCAAGGCCAGGAACGCCAGATGGACGAACTGCAGGCTGGTGTTGAGCAGCCGCTCGCAGTTCTTCCACAGCCGCCTGTTCTTGTCCAGCCACGCAAAGCTGCGCTCGACAATCCAGCGCTTGGGCATGACCTTGAAGGCGTGCAGCTCGCTCCTCTTGGCGATCTGCACCGTCACGTGCTCGCCCAGAATCTCTTGCACGCCCTGAGCGAAAGGCTGACCCACGTAGCCGCTGTCGGCCAGCAGGCTTTGCACTCGACCCAAGGTGGACTTGCAGCGCTTGAGCGCCTGCAGCGCACCTTTGCGATCCGTCACCTCGGCCGTGGTCACCGCCACGGCATGCGGCAACCCCTGGGTGTCCACCGCGATGTGGCGCTTGATGCCCGAGACCTTCTTGCCCGCGTCATAGCCCTTCAAGGCCGCTGTGTCCGTGTTCTTCACGCTCTGCGCGTCGATGATCAAGAACGCGCTGCATGTGTTGCGCCCCAGTCTCTGTCGGGCCGCGCCAACCTGATTTTTTTAAAACCCGCTCCAGCACACTCACGCCGTGCTGGTCGGGCTCGCTCCATTTGCGCCAGTAGGCATAGACGTTCTGCCACTTGGGAAACTCGCTGGGCAGAAATCTCCACTGGCAGCCGGTGCGCAGCAAATACAGCACCGCGCAGAACACCTCATACAGATCCACCGTCATGGGTTTGGTGGTGCGCCGCACACTGCGCAGCTCAGGCTCGATCTCGGCAAACTGTTCGCGAGTGATATCGCTGGCGTATTTCTTTCTCTTCACCTGCCTATTGTCGAGCCACAGAAAGATCGTAAACACGTTCTTAGGGCGGCATGATCGGGTTGCTCTTCGCTAAGATAGACAAAACGCTCGCCATAGGGTGATCGTCAAGCACCCCAATTTTCACAAGTTTCGGGAGACTTAATGGCAGCCACGGTTAAGGTCAAATCGCTAGCATTCGGGAAGCCACCATTTCGAAAACTCGGCAACTTCAACATACAGTTCGCTGATCGCCTTACCTTGATAGCCGGCCATAACGGGATCGGCAAGTCCACCATATTGGGCTTGGTCGCCAACACTTTTGGCGTTACGGAACGGGGCGGCCCCAAAAGCTACTTTGGAGAGCCGTTCTACGCAAACATTGAACGTATCGTCTACTTGGCTTTGGCCGAAGTTGCGGAAGCTCAGAAGGACATCGCGTCTGCGCCCATAGTGACCGCAAGCGTCAACGGTGCCGAGGTCAAGAAGAGATGCGCCATGACTCAGCGCACCGAATGGCAACGGGCTCGGGTTGTGCCTAGAACCATAGAGAAGGCCGAAGATGATGCGGTCGGCCAGGATGCGAAGGTGCCGTTGCCGACCATATATCTTGGGATGAAGCGTCTCGCTTCTGCAGGTGAGGCCGATGAGAAGGAAGTCGCCAGCACCAGGCTTGAGATGCATGCTGACGACAGCGCGCTCATGGTGGAATTCGTGAGCGCCGTAATTCTTGGCACAGAACTGAACACGAATGTGACCCACCAGACCATCAAGGGGTCGAAGAAGAGAACAGCCCAACCCGGCTACAAAGTGCATGATGCCTTCGCTGTGTCCATGGGGCAGGACAGCCTCGGCAGCATCGCGACATCATTGGCATCCTTCAACCAATTGAAGCGCGACATGGGTAACGACTATCCAGGTGGACTGTTGGTTATTGATGAAATGGATGTTGGTTTTCATCCGCATGCCATTGAGCGGCTGGCCAAATCTTTGAAGACCTATGCCAAACGCCTCGATCTACAAATTATCGCAACCACACATTCCCCTCGACTTATCGAGGCAGTGCATCCAGACGGCGACGGCAATGCCAAGGCTCCCGATAGCGTTATCTACCTACTCGATACGAAACGCCCGCGACTAGCCCCTGACCAATCCCTCCGGGCCATGCTCAACGACATGGCCCTGGTTCCTGATGATGATAAGCCACCCAAGCGGCCAAAGCCGACGCTAGCCGTCTACTTCGAAGATGATGAGGCGGCTCAATTCTGCGCCAGCCTGATTCCAACTGCAAAGAAAAACGCATTAGCAAAAAAGTACGGTGTCCGTATCAACTGGATTCCGCTTGGAATTGGGGGTTCTCATTTGGTCAAGCTGCCAGAAAAAGACCCACTTTTCTTGGAGAGGGTTCTGATCGTAGACGCCGACACCACGGTCCCCCGCGAAGCTGCTGAGCGTGGGAACACGGTCAAACTACCTAATGTTCCTGGCACGACTGGCGTGCTACGCTCATTGGAAAATACTATCAAACAATTTCTGCGGGATATTTCCGATACTGACGACGGCCCAAAACATCAAGCGCTGTTGAGACTCAACACGACCAATCCGTCTAGCGACAAGATCCATGTCAATTTCTTCCAGGATGGCTTGGGCGAAAGTACAAAGCGAGAAAATACCAAGGCATGGTGGAAGAAATATTGGTCCAGATTGAAAAGATGGGGGGTGATAGAGCAATGGGCGTTAGTCTATAAAACTGAGGTCGATGCGTTTGAGGTCGCGTTCGAGAACGCGGTTGCTCACACAGCCACCCGCGTGAAAAAAGGGACATGAGGTAAGCTCCTCGTCTCCATGTACTCCAACAAGCTCTACACCCCTCTGCGCTACCCAGGTGGCAAAGCGCGCTTTGCGCCTTTGATCGCAGAGGTGATCGCGACCAACGGCCTCACCGGCGGCCACTATCTGGAGCCGTATGCGGGTGGTGCAGGCGTAGCTTTGTCGCTCCTTGTGGATGGCGCCGTCGAGCAGATCCACATCAATGATGCCGATCCCGCGATCGCTGCGTTCTGGCGTGTTGCCACGCAGCAGGCGGATCAATTAGTAGCGAGGGTCGCCTCAGAACCGGTCACTATGGAGGCATGGCACCACTGGCGAAGTGTCATGCTGGGACATACACCTGCCTCCGAGCTGGAGCATGGCTTTGCCACGCTCTTCATGAACCGTACCAACCGGTCAGGCATTCTCAAGGGCGGCGTCATTGGCGGCAAAGAGCAAGCTGGACGCTACAAAATTGATGCCCGCTTTATGCGGGAAGAGCTTTGCTTGCGTCTCGAACGCATCGGCAAACATGCAGGAGGCATCCATGTGTATGAAGAAGATGCGCATCAGCTACTCATGCGATGCCATCAATTTTTGCCGACCAAATCCCTTGTATATTTAGACCCACCGTATTACATCAAGGGAGCTGGCCTGTATCGCAACTTCTACAAGCACGATGACCACGTGCGAATCGCGAAGTTACTGGGCAGTGATCGCTTCAGGCGGCCATGGGTTGTATCCTATGATAACGTGAAAGAAATCAGGGAAATGTACGCATATGCCGCACCTTATGCTTATGGGATCAATTACACGGCTCAACGACGCTATATAGGCTCGGAAGTCATGTTTTTCAGCAGACGCCTCGAAGCCCCTGTGCAAACAATGGAACGAATTGCAGCATGAACTGATCGTGATGGCCGAGGAATTTTTGATGCACCTATCCAATCTCAGTCGATGATTGGAACATTGAGTTCGCTCTTGAGATAGGTCACCAAGCTCCGGACACAGCGCAGTTCTTCAGCTTGATCCGGGTAATCTCTCCCAGATCATTTTGCATCTTCAACTCGGGAACAATGGATTTCGGTGGTCTTCGATACCAATGCAGACAAACATTGACAAGATCCGAGCCCGCAGGCTTCTTGAAGAATGATCGCAGGAGGTCAGCGGTCAATTCCGGATTGGGCACGAAGTGAAAATCGCCCTCTTGATTCAAATGCTCATAGGTCGGGGCCATGTCAACCCATCGCTTCTGAAACATGCGCCGCTGCGCGATGAACGGGTGACCGGATGCTGCACAAGTTTCCGGAAATATAGGGGTCATGAAGTCGATTGCGTAGCCGTCACAGAGCACCCAGGCGTGAAACGATGCATCCGAGCTTTGAACCTGTCCATCTATCAGAGTCGCGAAGGACATTGCATTGCGCGGTTCTTCGCTGACAAGCAAGAACGCTGCACCGGCTACCGGCATAGCGTCCTTCTTGTAAAACTCTCGAAGAAGTGCGGCACCAGCAACACTGAAGAACATGCACGCATGGGGCGTATGTGCGTCAACACTATCGAGCACCGATCTGATGATATTGTGGATGCGCAAGTAGTCCAGTAGCGGAATCAGCGGCTTTATTTTCCGGTACATCTGTATTCAGTTTGCGTGTGATGGCATGACCAATGGCTGCACCGCCAGCCGCATACCCATCGCCTTGAGAATGGCCGACAGGCTGCTGAGTGCCGGATTGCCCTTGGGCGACAGCGTGCGGTAGAGTTGGGTCGGATTCAGGTGCGCTTGCTCGGCCACCGCCTGCACCCCGCCGAATGCCTGCGCCATCTGACGCAGCACGATCAGTAGCTCGGCCTGGTCGCCATCGGCCAGGATGCTGTTGATGACTTCGAGCGCGAGCGTCGGATCGCTGCGGTACAGCTCAGCCATCGCTTCGTCATGGGGTCTGCTTCTCATCATTTGATCTCCGTTGCCAGTCCTGCCAGTAGCCCACCGCTCGGTCTATGTCCGCATCCTGCGTGCGCTTGTCGCCGCCACACAGCAGCAGCACCAACCGCTGGCCCGCCTGACCGTAATACACCCGATAGCCCGGCCCCACGTCGATGCGCAGTTCCCACACGCCATCACGGCAGAACCTGTGATCGCCGAAGTTGCCCTGCTCGACACGGGCTACGCGCCGGATGGTCGCCACCTTGGCCTGGGTGTCGCGCAAACGCTTCAGCCAGTCGAGGTAAAGATCCTTCTGGCCATCAGCCGTCAGGTAGTGCTCGATGCGGTACATGGTATTTTCGTTTATTGACGAATCCAAGTCAAGGGACAAAGGAACTGCGGGGCGGGATGCCTGGCCTGTCGCAACAGCGCGGCGACAGGCTGGATGCCCCGCAGCTCACGCGATGACCGTTTCCGCCGCCTTCGTTGGCGGCGATCCGGCCCGCTTCGTGCCGGGCGGCACAGCGCGCGTTGGACTCTTGCGATGGCGATACGGGCGATAGTTGCCCTGGCTTGTACGGGTT
>JAFEES010000016.1 GCA_018240995.1 Pseudomonadota bacterium
GAGGGCGTGGAGATCCAGGCCGAGAACCAGACCCTGGCCTCGATCACCTTCCAGAACTACTTCCGCCTGTACGGCAAGCTCTCTGGCATGACCGGCACGGCCGACACCGAGGCCTACGAGTTCCAGGAGATCTATGGCCTGGAGACGGTGATCATCCCGCCGAATCGCCCAAGCCGCCGCGACGACCAGCTCGACCGCGTCTACAAGACCACGCGCGAGAAGTACGAGGCGGCGATTGCCGACATTCGCGAATGCCACGAGCGCGGCCAGCCTGTGCTGGTGGGCACCACCTCCATCGAGAATTCCGAGATCATCGACGGCCTGCTGAACCAGGTCGGCCTGCCGCACCAGGTGCTCAACGCCAAGCAGCACGCGCGCGAGGCCGACATCGTGGCCCAGGCGGGGCGCCCCGGCATGGTCACCATCGCCACCAACATGGCCGGCCGCGGCACCGACATCGTGCTCGGCGGCAACGTGGAAAAGGCCGTGACGGCGCTGGAGGCCGATGAGTCCCTGACGCCCGAGCAGCGCGCCGCCAAGGTCGAGGAGCTGCGCGCGCAGTGGAAGATCGACCATGAAAAGGTCACGGCCCTGGGCGGCCTGCGCATCATCGCCACCGAGCGCCATGAGTCACGCCGCATCGACAACCAGCTGCGCGGCCGCTCGGGCCGCCAGGGCGACCCCGGTTCCTCGCGCTTTTACCTGAGCCTTGATGACCAGCTGATGCGCATCTTCGCCGGCGACCGCGTCAAGGCCATCATGGACAAGCTGAAGATGCCCGATGGCGAGGCCATCGAGGCGGGCATCGTCACGCGCAGCATAGAGAGCGCCCAGCGCAAGGTGGAGGCGCGCAACTTCGACATCCGCAAGCAGCTGCTGGAATACGACGACGTGGCCAACGACCAGCGCAAGGTCATCTACCAGCAGCGCAACGAGATTCTGGACGCGCCCGAGCTGGCCACCCTGATCGCCGCCATGCGCGACGATTGCATGTCCGACCTGGTGCGCCAGTACGTGCCGGCCGAGTCGGTGGAGGAGCAGTGGGATCTGCCCAGCCTGGAAAAGGCTCTGGCCAGCGACTGGCAGGTGCCCATGGCTCTGCAGCAGGAAGTGGCGGGCGCCGAGGCCATCACCGACGACGAAATCCTGGAAAAGGTGCAGCAGGCCGCGCGCGAGTCCTTCGAGACCAAGGTGGCGCTGGTGGGCAACGAGAATTTCGCGCCCTTCCAGCGCGCCGTGCTGCTGCAAAGCTTTGACACCAACTGGCGCGACCACCTCTCCGCGCTGGACTACCTGCGCCAGGGCATACACCTGCGCGGCTACGCGCAAAAGCAGCCCAAGCAGGAATACAAGCGCGAGGCGTTCGAGATGTTTCGCCAGCTCATCGACCAGGTGAAGAACGAGGTCACGCGCGTCATGCTGACGGTGCAGGTGCAGTCCAACGCCGAGCTCGATCAGGCCACCCATGCCATGGAGGAGCGCGGCGAAAAGGTCAGCAACGTGACCTATTCCTCGCCCACCGAAACCGGTGAGGTCGAGGTCGTGGTCGATGCCGAGACGGCCAAGGCCGCGCAGCAGGCCATGCCCGGCGTGCGCGTGGGCCGCAACGACCCCTGCCCCTGCGGCAGCGGCAAGAAGTACAAGCAGTGCCACGGCAAACTGTCCTGATGCCGCCACGCTGAACGACACGGGCCGCGGCCCGTGTTTGCCTTTCACCCCACCCTCTTGTTTGTTCCAGGAGCGTTACATGCCCGTGAATCTTTCCGCCCCGCAAGCCGCAGACCTGCACCCCGTTGCCGGGGTGCGCATAGGCGTTGCCGAGGCCGGCGTGCGCAAGGCCAATCGCAAGGATTTGACGGTGTTCCTGCTGGATGAGGGCACTACCGTGGCCGGCGTGTTCACGCAAAACCGTTTCTGCGCCGCACCGGTGCAGGTCTGCCGCGAACACCTGGCGGCGGGCGCGGGGATACGCGCCATGGTCATCAACACCGGCAATGCCAATGCCGGCACCGGCGCCGACGGCCTGGCGCGCGCGCGTGCCACCTGCGAGGCGCTCGCCGGTCAGCTGGGCCTGGCAGCGGGACAGGTGCTGCCGTTTTCCACCGGCGTGATCATGGAGCCGCTGCCGCACGAGCGCATCGTCGCCGCCCTGCCTGCGGCGCTGTCCAATGCCCAGCCTGGCCACTGGGCGCGCGCGGCCGAGGGCATCATGACCACCGACACCCTGCCCAAGGCCTTCAGCCGGCAGCTGCAGATAGCCGGCGCCACGGTGTCCGTCACCGGCATCAGCAAAGGCGCCGGCATGATCCGCCCGAACATGGCGACCATGCTGGGCTTTCTGGCCACCGATGCCTGCATCGCCCCTGCGCTGGTGCAGCAGCTGGTGCGCGAGCTGGCCGACCAGTCCTTCAACCGCGTGACCATAGACGGCGACACCAGCACCAACGACTCCTTCGTGCTGATGGCCACGCACCGGGCCGCGCACGCGCCCATCACCACGCTCGACAGCGCCGAGGGCCGTGCGCTCAAGGCGGCGCTGCTGGCCGTGGCGCAGCAGCTGGCCCAGGCCATAGTGCGCGACGGCGAGGGCGCGACCAAGTTCATCACCGTGCGCGTGGAGGGCGGCAAGACCGGCGAGGAATGCCGCCAGGTGGCGTACGCCATCGCCCATTCGCCGCTGGTGAAGACGGCCTTCTTTGCCAGCGACCCGAACCTGGGGCGCATCCTGGCGGCGGTGGGCTATGCCGGCATTGCCGACCTGGATCAGACCCTCATCGATCTGTACCTGGACGAGGTGCATGTCGCCGTGCGGGGTGGGCGCAACCCCGCCTACCGCGAGGAAGACGGCCAGCGCGTCATGAAGCAGCAGGAGATCACGGTGCGCGTGCTACTGGGGCGCGGCGCGGCGGCGGACCAGGTCTGGACGTGCGACCTGAGCCACGACTACGTGACCATTAACGCCGACTACCGTTCCTGATTGTTTTGATAGCTGCTCGCGCTTGACTGTTACGCGATTGAATGCCAAATGACCGATAAATTTGATCATCTGATCGCCCGTGCCGAGCAGCTCATCGCGCGCATCGAGGCGGTGCTGCCCCAGCCCTTGTCGGCGCCCGACTGGACGGCCGGCGTGGCCTGGCGCTACCGCAAGCGCAGCAGCGGCCACGGTGTGCTGGAGCCCGTGCGCCATGTGGCCGGCATGCGCCTGTCCGACCTCAAGGAGATCGACGCGCAAAAGGAAAAGATACAGCGCAACACCGAGCAGTTCGTTGCCGGCCGACCGGCCAACAACGTGCTGCTGACGGGGGCGCGCGGCACGGGCAAATCCTCGCTGATCAAGGCCTGCCTGAACAGCTATGCGCCGCGCGGCCTGCGGCTGATCGAGGTGGACAAGGCCGACCTGACCGATCTGCCCGACATCGTAGACGTGGTCTCGGGCCTGCCCGAGAAGTTCATCATCTACTGCGACGACCTGAGCTTCGAGGAGGGCGAGGGCGGCTACAAGGCGCTGAAATCCATACTCGATGGCTCGGTCGCCGCCGCCACGCCGAACGTGCTGGTGTATGCCACGAGCAACCGCCGCCACCTGCTGCCCGAGCAGATGAAGGACAACCTGAGCTACAGCACCTCGGCCGACGGCGAGATCCATCCTGGCGAGGTGGTGGAGGAAAAGATCTCGCTGTCCGAGCGCTTCGGCCTGTGGGTCAGCTTCTACCCGTTCAGCCAGGACGAATACCTGGCCATCGTCGCCCAATGGCTGTCGGCCCTGGGCGTGGCGCAAAAAGACATCGAGGCCGCCCGGCCCCAGGCCCTGGTCTGGGCGTTGGAGCGCGGCTCGCGCAGCGGCCGCGTGGCCTACCAGTTCGCGCGCGACTTCGCCGGACGCGCATGAGCGGGCAGGGCGCGCGCAAGCACACCGAGGTTGCCGTCGGCATCTTGCTGCGCGCCGATGGCGCCATGCTGCTGTCCACCCGGCCCGCGGGCAAGCCCTACGCCGGCTACTGGGAGTTCCCAGGCGGCAAGATCGAGGCCGGCGAGAGCGTGGAACAGGCGCTGCGCCGCGAACTCATCGAGGAGCTGGGCGTGACCATAGGGCCGGCCCAGGTCTGGAAGGTGACCGAGCACGACTACCCCCATGCCCTGGTGCGCCTGCACTGGTGCAAGGTGCATGCCTGGAGCGGCGAATTCGAGATGCGCGAGGGCCAGACCATGGCCTGGCAGCAGTGGCCCCTGCAGGTGCGCCCCGTGTTGCCCGGCGCCTATCCGGTGCTGCAGTGGCTGGCCGAGGAGCGTGGCGTGGCCTTCGATGCCTCATCGTTCAAGTAGTCGTCAAAAAACATAGCTGTCTGCGCTTTATCGACGGGCGCTATGGCGGTATTCAAGGCTGGCGCTTGGGGTCACCGAACTCGCCATCCTCGGGCGGCGCCTCGGCCGGCATGCGAAAGTCCTCGGCGGCCCAGGCGCCCAGGTCGATCTGCCGGCAGCGCTGGCTGCAAAACGGGCGGAAGGGGTTGGCCGGGCTGAATAGGCTGGGGCCGCCGCAGGTGGGGCAGGGTACCTGCTTGGCGCTGGTTGACTGCGTACCGGTAGCCATGGAGGGGCTCAGGCGCACAGCGTCAGCTCGAAGGCCGCATCTTCGTTGCTGCACATCAGCTTGCCGCCATCCTCCTGGCGCATCAGGCGTACGGAGACGATGAGGCGGTTGCCGCTGATTTCGGGCACCAGTTGCAGGGCCGGGTCTATGCGCAGACGCAGCAGCTGGAAGGTGCGGCCCGGCGGCAGGTTTTGCTGGAACTGCCCGCGCTCGGCGGCTACCTTTTGCGGCAGCCCCGCGTCGCGCATCAGGCGCAGCAGCAGGTATACCGATTCGGCCAGCGGCGCCAGCGTGGCCGCCCAGTGGTGCAGGTCATTCTGGCGCTGCTCGGGCGCGTGGTGCTGCCAGGCGTAGTAGGCCGGCAGGTCGAAGCCGCAGGTGCCGCCCGGAATGCCCGCGCGGCTGCGTATGCTCATGAGCCAGTCGTTTTCCGTCAGCGACTGGCCGGCCTTGCCGGTTTGGGTGTTGAGGGCATTGAAGCACTGGTCGAGCTGGGCGATCACGCCGTCCAGCGCCGCCTCGGAGATGGAGGGGTTGCCGCGATAGGCGTCGAACTGGTGCTTGTGCTTTTCCAGATCCTTGAGTACATCGGCCTTCAGGTCGGCGCGTGCCGCCACGTCCATGACCTCGAAGATGGTCACCAGCGCGTAGTGGTGATCCAGCGGATGGGTGCGCGCGATGAGTTCGCCCAGGCGGCGAAACAACTGCTCCAGCCGCAGATAGGTTCTCAGGCGTTCGTTGAAAGGATATTCGTAAAGGATCACGCTGCGGGTTTCCTGGGTGCACCTGCATCATAGCCCGAAGCCGGCGGCGATCTTTCGTGCCTTGGTTTGCAAATCCGACAGGGTCAGGCCCTCGTTGTAGACCACGAAATCGGCCGCCGCGCGGCGCACGGCGCGGCTGCTTTGCGTGGCCATGATGGCCCGGATGGCGTCCTCGGCGAGGCCGCTGCGCGTTTGCACGCGGGCGACCTGCGTGTCCTCGCGGCAATCCACTACGGCCACGGCGTCCAGCTGGCGCGGCCAGCGCGGCGATTCGGTCAGCAGCGGGATGTCGAACACGATGAGCCGCTGGCCGGCTTGCGCGGCCGCCGCGCCAGCCTGGGCGATGGCTTGGGCCACCAGGGGGTGGACGATGGCCTCCAGGCGTTCCTTGGCAGCGGCGTCGGCAAACACCAGGGCGCGCATGCGTGCCCGATCGAGTGCGCCCTGGCCATCGATGTAGTCGGTGCCGAATGCTTCGCGTATGGCCGCAATGGCCGGCCCGCCGCTCTCGGTTACCGAGCGCGCGATGGCGTCGGCATCGATCAGCGCCGCGCCGCAGCCCCGCAGCATGGCGGCAAAGGTGCTCTTGCCACTGCCTATGCCGCCCGTGACCCCCAGCCGCACCGGCAGGGCGCTACCCGTGTGAGCGGGCGTTGCCGTCATCTACAGCCCCAGGGTGGAAAAGATGGCCTGCATGATGCGCCCCGGCCCCCAGAGCATGGCAGCCAGGCCCCCGCCCGCAAGAAAGGGCCCGAACGGCACATATTTGCCCTCGCGCAGATTGCTCGCGAGCTTCATGCCTATGCCTACGATGGCGCCTATCACCGAGGCCATGAGGATGATGGGCACCAGGGCCTGCCAGCCAAACCAGGCACCCAGCGCGGCAAACAACTTGAAGTCGCCATAGCCCATGCCCTCCTTGCCGGTGGCGAGCTTGAAGCCCCAGTACACGGCCCACAGCGACAGGTAGCCCGCGGCCGCGCCGATCACTGCATCCACGGGCGGCACGGCCGTCCAGTGCAGTACGGCGGCCAGCAGGCCGGCCCACAGCAGGGGCAGGGTGATGTCGTCGGGCAGCAGCGTGGTGTCCCAGTCGATCAGGGTCAGCGTCACCAGGGCCGCGGAAAAGCCGCACCAGGCCAGCGTCGTGGGTGACCAGCCCCAGCGCATGGCACAGGCATAGAACAGGCCGGCCGTGGCCAGCTCCACCAGCGGATAGCGCGCGCTGATGCGCGTGCCGCAACCCGCGCAGCGCCCGCGCAGTGCCAGGTAGCTGAAAACGGGAATGTTTTCGTACCAGCGGATCTGGTGCCCGCAGGCAGGGCAGCGCGAACGCGGCTTGACCAGGTTGAAGGGCTCGGCCGGCGCCACGGCCGCGCTGCCGGGCGCTAGGCCCGCATCTTGGGCGTATTGCGCGCATTCCGCCGCCCATTGCCGCTCCATCATGCGCGGCAGGCGGTGGATCACCACGTTCAGGAAGCTGCCTATCAGCAGCCCCAGGACGCCGACCAGCGCGGCGTCCGCCAGCATGGAACCCGTCATCAGACCACTTGCCCCAGCTTGAAGATGGGCAGGTACATGGAGACCACGATGCCGCCGATGATGGTGCCCAGGAAGACGATGATGATGGGCTCCATCAGGCTGGATAGGCCGGCCACCATTTCATCGACCTCGGCCTCGTAGAAATCGGCCGCCTTGCCCAGCATGTGGTCTATGGAGCCCGACTCTTCGCCAATGGCGCACATCTGCAGCACCATGGACGGGAAGACATTGGCATTGCCCATGGCCGCGGTGAGGCTGGTGCCGGTGGAGACCTCCTGCTGGATCCTGTCGGTGGCCATGGCGTAGACCGAGTTGCCCGAGGCGCCGCCCACGGAGTCCAGCGCCTCCACCAGCGGTACGCCGGCGGCGAACATGGTGGACAGGGTGCGCGTCCAGCGCGCCACGCAGGACTTGTCGATCAGGGCGCCGAAGATCGGCATCTTCAGCAACAGGCGATCCATGACCTGCTGCATTTTTTCGCTGCGCTTCCAGGCCTGCATGAAGAAGTAAAAGCCGCCGCCGATGGCGCCAAAAATCAGCCACCAATAGGCGACGAAGAATTCACTGATGGCCATCACGAACAGCGTGGGCGCGGGCAGGTCGGCGCCAAAGGAGGTGAACACCTCCTTGAACGCCGGGATCACGAAGATCATGATGATGGTCACCACCACGAAGGCCACCACGATCACCGAGATCGGATACATCAGGGCCGAGCGGATCTTGGACTTGATGGCCTCGGTCTTCTCCATGTACATGGCCAGGCGGTCGAGCAGCGCCTCCAGGATACCGGCCGCCTCGCCGGCCTCCACCAGGTTGCAGTACAGGCTGTCGAAGTACATCGGGTACTTGCGGAATGCAGAGTTCAGCGAGGTGCCGGTTTCCACGTCCGCCCGGATGTCGTTGAGCAGCTTGGTTACGCTGGGGTTGGTGTTGCCGCGGCCCACGATGTCGAACGCCTGCAGCAGCGGCACGCCGGCCTTCATCATGGTGGCCATCTGGCGTGTGAACAGGGCAATGTCCTTGGGCTTGATCTTCTTGCCGGAGCTCATCCGGCGCTTCTTGATCTTCGTCGGCAGCACGCCCTGGCGGCGCAGCGTGGCCTGTACCTGGTTCTCGCCCGCGGCACGCACCTCGCCGCGCACGATCTTGCCGCTGCGGTCCTTGCCTTCCCACTCAAAGACAAAGTCCTTGATACCCCTAGATGCAGCGGTTGCCATGGTGCAATCTCTCAGAAACGTTTATTCGTTGGTCACGGCCAAGACCTCTTCCAGCGAGGTCAGGCCTATCTTGGCCTTGTGCAGACCGGCCTCGCGCAGGCTGCGCACGCCTTCGTGGCGGGCCTGCTCGGCAATGTCCAGGGCACTGCCGTCGCGCAGGATGATGCGCTGTATCTCCTCCGATATCGGCATCACCTGGTAGATGCCGACCCGCCCCTTGTAGCCGTTGTTGCAGGCCGAGCAGCCCACGGGCCGGTAGGTGACCCAGGAGCCGTCGATCTCCTCGTCGCGATAACCGGCCTCTACCAGGGTTTCATGGGGTATGTCGGCGGGCGCCTTGCATTGCGCGCATAGCCGGCGTGCCAGGCGCTGGGCCGTGATCAGGATCACGCTGGAGGCGATGTTGAAGGGCGCAATGCCCATGTTGCGCATGCGCGTGAGCGTGGTCGGCGCATCGTTGGTGTGCAGCGTGGACAAGACCAGGTGGCCCGTCTGGGCGGCCTTGATGGAGATGTCCGCCGTCTCCAGGTCGCGGATTTCACCGACCATGATGATGTCGGGATCCTGGCGCAGGAAGGACTTCAGGGCGACGGCAAAGGTCAGCCCGGCCTTCTCGTTCACGTTCACCTGGTTCACACCGGGCAGGTTGATTTCCGACGGGTCTTCCGCCGTAGCGATGTTCACCCCGGGCTTGTTCAGCAGATTCAGGCAGGTGTACAGCGACACCGTCTTGCCCGAGCCCGTGGGGCCGGTCACCAGGATCATGCCGTAGGGCCGGTTGATGGCCTGCAGCAGGCGCTCCTTTTCCTCGGGCTCGTAGCCGAGCGCGTCTATGCCCAGCTTGGCGCTGCTCGGGTCCAGGATACGGATCACGATCTTTTCGCCGAACAGCGTGGGCAGCGTGCTCACGCGAAAGTCAATCACGCGATCCGGCCCCACCTTGAGCTTCATGCGCCCGTCCTGGGGCACGCGCTTTTCCGAGATATCCAGGCGCGAGATCACCTTGATGCGCGACGCCAGCTTGTCCTTGATGGCGATCGGGGGCGATGCGATCTCCCTGAGCTCGCCGTCGATGCGAAAACGCACGCGGTAATTGTGCTCATAAGGCTCGAAATGCAGGTCAGATGCACGCATGTTGAACGCATCGAGCAGCATCTTGTGCAAAAAACGGACGACGGGCGCATCCTCCACCTCATTCGGCGCGGCCTCGGTGTTGTCTTCGGTGGCTTCTTCGACCGGGATATCGCCAAACTCGAAATCACCGCTGCTGACAATGCTGTCCAGAGCCTCGCTGCTGCTCTTGGCGGTGGCGTCCACCAACTGGATGAGCTTGTCATACTCCGCGATGATCCAGTCCACGCCCATTTGCGTGGTGAACTTGATCTTCTCCGCCGCTTCCTGGTTCGTCGGATCGGCGGTGGCCACGATCAGGCGGTTGTTGCGCTTGCTCAGCACGACCACGCGGTAGGCCTGGCACAGCTTCAGATCCAGCAAATCATGCGGCAGGCGCTCGCGATCCAGGGCCTGGACATCGAGCAGCGGCGCTCCAAAGATGGACGACAGGGTGTGCGCCAGGTCAGTGGACGTGATGGCATTGGCACCGATCAACTCCGCAATGAAGCTGGAGCGCCCCGAGACGGACTTCTTGTAAATCTCTTCGGCGGTTTTCTGATTCAGCTTGTCCACAGACATCAACGTCCGCGCCAGTCCCGGCAGGGCAACGGGCTGGGCTGCTTTCTGTGCGCTATCTACGGTAGCCATGTAACCAGTGGATTCTTATGGGAGGAAACGAAACGCGTCTATCATCGCCGATACCCTGAACGATGTACAGAATTACCGCGGTCGGCGTTGCGTGAACGACAGCCCCGCGGCTGGTGGCGTGGCCGAAGGCTTGTCCATGGCTGCACCGGTAAGACCAGTTTACGCAGCGGCCGGCAACGAAAAAGCCCCATTGACTGGGGCTTTGTAAAAGATTGACCAATGAAATGGTCGGGGTGAGAGGATTCGAACCTCCGGCCTCTACGTCCCGAACGCCTATTTATTGCTAATGAAATCAATGTGTTGTACGATGAAACCCATTATTTGGGACACTTCGGGGACACGGGCCGGTGGGCACTATTACAAAACGCGGAGAGCTGCAGTGGCAGGCCAAGGTCAGACGCCGTGGCTTCCCTGCGCAGTCACGAACCTTCTCCTACAAAGAGGACGCCGAACGCTGGGTTCGGGCGATGGAGCGCGAGCTGGAGACGACCGGTTTCATCGACCGCCGGGAGGCTGAACGCAACACCTTGGCCGACATCCTCTTGCGGTATGGGCAGGAAGTCACGCCGCAGAAGAAATCCGCAGTGATGGAGGCCACCAAGATCAAGCTCTTGCTCAGGGATGCCGCCCTTACCCAGATCAAGACTTCAGCCTTGAGCAGTTCGATTGTCGCTGCCTGGCGTGACCGCCGTCTCAAGCAAGTCAGCGGAGCCACGGTCAACCGCGAGATCGACGTTTTGTCGGCGGCGATCAATCACGCGCGGCGTGAGTGGGGCATCCATATCGAAAACCCCGTGCCCCTGGTGCGCCGCCCGGAAAAGGCCAAGGCCAGGGATAGGCGCTTTTCGGATGAGGAGATGGTGTACCTGCTCGCGGCCTTGACGGGTGGTGAGCGCCTGGCCGATGGCACGTTCAGTAAGGGCGCGCGTAACCCCTGGCTGCAGCCCCTGGTGGAGCTGGCGGTAGAGACTGCCATGCGCCGAGGGGAGTTGTTGTCGTTGCGATGGGAGTGTGTGAATCTGGCTCGGCAGACGGCATTCCTGCCCGATACCAAGAATGGCGACTCACGCATGGTGCCCTTGTCGCGCAAGGCGGTGGCCATCCTGCAGGAACTACAGGTCTTGGCTGGTGCAAACGACGCCCATGAAGGGCCGGTGTTCCAGACGACGGCCATGGCTCTGCGCAAGGGCTTCAAACGTGCCCTGGAGCGCGCCCAGCAGCAGTACAAGGAAGATTGCCGAGCCGCCGGAAAGCGGCCTGTTCGTGGCTTTCTGGAGGATGTCCATTTCCATGACACTCGCCACGAGGCTGCATCGCGCTTGTCGGAAAAGCTGAGCAACGTCCTGGAGCTGTCCGCCGTGACTGGTCACAAGGACTTGCGGATGCTCAAGCGTTACTACCATCCCCGTGCCGAAGACTTGGCGAAGAAGCTGGGGTAGTTGGGCCGCCTGGGCTGTGGACAAGGCTGTGTTCTGCTCGGGTTGTCCTCGTTATATCGCCCCTTGATGGCTCGATACATCGCCCCTGATTGGGTTCTGGGGCCGGGTTCGTTAGATCGCCCCTCGTCGGTTCGATAGATCACCCCTTGTCTATACCTATAGGGTGTTCCTGTAGCTTTCCTATAGCTCTTGCTGGTAGCGCTTGCAGCTTCGGTGGAAAAGTCTGCCGGTTGGCTGGGGCAGGTCAGGCTCCATTGCCTGAAAGCGTGCGACAGACTAATATGTAAAATATTTTAGACATTCTCAGATTCGCCACCAACCATGAACCTGATCGAAATCGGCCATGTCGTGGGAGCCCGGCGCGCCGAGTTGGGCCTGACCCAGACACAGCTGGCACACCTGAGTGGCCTGTCGCGCCAGACCTTGGTGGGGCTGGAAAACGGCACCTTGAGTGACTTGGGCGTCAACCGTGTTGGGCAGGTGATGGCAGTGCTGGGACTGGAAAGCGCCACACCGGATATCCAGGCGCGGAGCAAAAAGCGCGGCTTGTGGATGGCGGCCAAGACGGCCAGTGTCAGCTATGCACATGAACTGGCCCCCGAGGTGCTGGAGCAAGTCCTGGCCAGTGGCGATGTACCGCCTTCGTTCGCCCCGCACCTGACCCATCTGTTGGATGAGGCCCCCGTGCCCACCATTGTGATGGCGGTGGAGGAGGTTGCCGCACATGCGCACCTGCCGCCTCGGCAGGTCTGGCGCAACGTCGCCAAACTCGCAGAGGCGCTATCCGTGCACCGTCGGGCGCTGTGGGCATGAAAGCCGATTCGCTGCCCAGCCGGGCTTGGGAGAGCCTGTTCCCGCGTGCGTTGGCGTTGATCGACGAGATCGGGGTGGCTGGAGGGCTTTGTCGGGAGCTATCCGCTTGATAAAATGATCAATAATTTGACCAAAATTGATAATCTGGTTAAATTGTTTACCAAATGATTGGCGGTGAATCCCATGTCCTCCTTGAGCGCCAACTGCTCCTGCAGCTGGGCGACCGCCTCAAGCGCCTGCGCAAGGCCCAGCGCCTGGGTACGGTAGAGCTTGCTGCGCGCGCAGGCATGACGCGCAACACCCTGCGCGCGGTCGAGTCGGGTGATCCCGCGCCATCCATCGGCACTTACCTGCGCGTCATGTCCGTCCTGGGCGTTGGTGGCGATTTGGCATTGTTGGCGGGCGATGTCTTGCAACCGGCGCCTGTGGGCTCGGCCGCAGCGCGTTCCCGGCATCCGGCCCCTGTGGTGCAAGTGCGCGTGCGCGCCGACCCCACCAGGCACCAACTGCAGGATTTGCAAAGCCTGGCCCTGCACGAAGAAGCCGTGCGCCTGGTCAAGGCCGACCCCGCCCTGGTACAGCAGGCGCAGGACACGCTCCAGCGTTGGCTGGCCACCGGGGATGTTCGCTCTGCAGCCTTGTGGCGTGAGTGGGAAGACATCCTGAAGGCGGGCGCCTGGCGCAAGGTATTGGCCCGCACCCGCCGTGCACAGCAGCTGCGCCAGGCATCGCCACTGGTCACGATCCTGCCGCCCGAGACCCGTCAGGCTATCCTGCGGCAGGTGGGCGAACTCCGGAAGGGTGTCGAGATGAGCAATGAGATAGGGAGTGCGCCCGAGGATCAACCATGACGCGAGAGGAGCTGGAGCACATCATTCGTGCCAGCGGTGACATCACCGACCAGTACGAATTTGTCATCGTCGGCAGCCAGTCCATCCTGGGCGCGGTGCCTCGGCCCGAGGATGTGTTCACGGTGTCGATGGAGGCGGACATCTATCCCCTGCAGGCACCGGAGCTGGCCGACAGGATCGACGGCGCCATCGGCGAAGGCTCGCAGTTCCATGAAACCTACGGCTACTACGCGCAAGGCGTCGGGCCGGAGACGGCGTGCCTGCCAGCAGACTGGATGCAGCGGGTGCACCGCATCCAGAACCGCAATACCCAGGATCGCATCGGGTACTGTCTGGATGTTCTCGACCTCTTCCTTGCCAAGGCTGTGGCGGCACGGGAGAAGGATCGGGAGTTCTGCATCGCGCTGCTGCAGTACGGCTACGTGAGCCTGGAAGCCGCCTTGGCGCTCGTTGGCAATATGCCTCTCGATACCAAGGCCCAGCAGACGTTGCGGGCGACGATGCGTCGGTGGGCAAAAAGTGCCACCTGAATCTGCTGCAACGCGAACATCAACGCCGATTCCACGTGCACCGCCAGCTGGCGAAAACTCTTACATGCACCGCGCGCCCGAAAGCACCAGCCGGGTTACCTGATTGGATTTCTGCATCTGCGGGTCGGCGATCACGTCTTTGCTGATGATCGCCTTCGTGCCTGCGGTGTATGGGCCGACCACGATGGGCTCGGTGCGGATCAGGCCACCGGCATCGTTGAACATGCCCGCGTTGAACATCAGCATGTTCTTGCAGCTCTTGGTGTAGGTCACATCACCAAGCAGCTTGTCGTAGAACTTCGATGCGGCGGGGCCG
Source organism: Pseudomonadota bacterium (assembly GCA_018240995.1). Lineage (GTDB taxonomy): Bacteria > Pseudomonadota > Gammaproteobacteria > Burkholderiales > Burkholderiaceae_C > Alicycliphilus. Next base: position 13,828 of record JAFEES010000016.1, read on the forward strand.
GGGATGCCACTGCCTTCGCCCTTGCCGTAAGAGAGATTGACCGTCATGTCTTTGGGCAGCGCCGATGCGTCCACCGTTTGCTTGCCGTACAGCGTCTCCGTCCAGCCGGCGTTCATTTTGCGGTTGGTGGTTTCGGCCCATTGGTCGTAGCCCGCACAGCCGGCGAGCATCGAGATCGAGGCTGCGAGAGCGGCGGCCTGAAAAATGTTCTTCTTCATCTTCTTCTCCGTGGTGAAATGAATTTGGTCAATGGCTCGCTCACCTGAACTGCTGACAAGCCACCGCCGATTGGTAATTGATGCTGTCGTTGCCCACAAAGACCTCGGACGCCGCGCCGACCAGCAGCGTGGTTTTCTTGCTGGTCTGCTTGAAGTAGGACGGCTCGTCGGTGTTCCCCTGTTCGTCGATCCGGCTGACGCCCAGCCGTTTCGCCATCTGCTTGCCTGTCTGGCGTTTCAGGTACACGGTCGCCTTGTTCTCGCCGTCTGCGACGGTGACCAGCGCTGCCACCACTTCGTCCCCGAACAGCGATGGTCGAGAGCTTTTCTGTGGGGGCACCAAGAAACCATCAGCCCCCTTGACCAGGCCGATAGCACGGAGCCTGGATTCCACTTCATCGGTCTTGAGCACCGTTCCGGCCCTGCATTGCAGCAAGGCTTCGAGCTGTTGTGCAGCGGCTGAGGGTGCGGCTGTTGGCGCATTGGCATCGAGCAGCGGCACTGGCATTTGTGCCCACGCCAGGCCGACGCCAGACACGGCCAGGCCGCAAGCAACCCAGCGGCGCAGAGTGCGAAAATTCCGATTCACAGAGAGTTCCTTTCCGAACGACGTTGCAACCTCCACTGCTGGCGTTCCAGCAGGGCTTGAAAATGGGTTTCGCCAGGCGCATTCCATTGCGGCCACTCGGGCGGCAGATCGGGCTCGGGGCGCGGCGCCACGCGCAAGGCCAGCAACTCCAGCCGCCCCGGAAAATGCCTCAGCAAATCAGCAGCCAGGGACTGCTCCTGCCCCACGATGGTGTTGACACACAGCAGCAGGTCTTGCGCGGCCTTGCGCAACTCTGCCGCCAGCTCGGCGGCTTCGTTGGTGTTCATGGATTGCCTCCCTCGGTATCAGGTGACGGCATCCGTAGCCCGGCATAGACGAAAGCCCGTTCCTCGGGTGCGAAGGCGATGAGTTCTCCGCCATCCCACAGCGGGAAGGTGCAAACCGTTTTCCCCATGCGCAGGAATTCCTGTCGAACGTACTGCGCCAGGGCTTGCAGGTCATGCAGCGCAATGTTTTCTGGTGGCTCAGCCGCAGAGATCACCAGATCGGTGGGCGCCACATGCACCAGCTCCAGGCCCACACGCTGAAATGCCAGCACCAGCAGCGAGCGTGACGGCTCCTGGTCAAGATAGCCCGGCAGCGCGGCCAGCGTCTCTGCATAGTGCAGCGGCTTGCGCTTGGCCATGATGAATTCGCGCAGCCGTGCAAACACATCGTCGAGCGCCTGCAGGCCTTTGGTGCTGATCTTCTTGCCGATGTCCCTGTCCTGATTCAGCTCGCCATAGGCGTCGCTGGTCAGCCAGGCATGGCGCGCAACCGTGTCCACCACGCAATGCAGGATGTTCTGCGCCAGGCCGTCGGTGCGCTCGACCAGGCCGAATTCGATGACATCCAGCCCGCAGAGGGTGACTGTGGCCCACAGGCCATTGCGTTCGTCCCCATGCAGGCACTGCGTGGCCATGCCCTGCAGCGGAATGATGAAACCCAACTCTTCCAGCTTGCCCAGCAGCAGCTCGACCGTGGCATTGATGGAGGTCGGTGGCGGGGTGGGCGCAGCGGTGTCTGGGGGCGGTACAGGCTGCGCCGGTGGCAGCCGCCCGCCAAACCGGGCCTCGTACCAGTCACCCAGGATGTCCGTGGCGAGCTCGGACTCGCGCAGGCCTCGGGCCTTGGCCTCGTGGCGGATTGCATCCGCCAGGCGCACGTCCAGCATCCAGTTGGTTTGCGCCATGGCGCCCTGGGCCTTCTTGCGCTCGCGGTAGCGGCGTTGGTATTCGGCGGAGGTCTGCCTGCCGGTTCGTGGACGTGACATGCTTGTTTAATTAACAACACTAGTTAAACTAACTATCCATGAAAATTCCGTTCCACGCAAGCCCATGCTTGTGACAACCATCCTTCGCGGGAGATGAACGTGACAGCCAACGATGCCCGGCCTATGAGCCAGAAGCAGGCGGACGCCCTTCGTCAGGCGTTCAACGACACCGCCGTGATGCAGGCACTTCACCGTCTTGCCGACTATCCGACGCTGTCAGCTCTTGCCGCGACGCGCACTCAAGCCACCAAGCTTGATGGTCGGGCTTGCCGCTACCTCTACGAGGCTGCTGGTTCGGCGTTGGCGCAGTACGAGGTGTCGGAGAACGAGCGGGCCTTCATGCAGCAATTGGGCGTGGTCGTGCCGACGAATCCACGCGAGGCCGAAGAAGTCATGCTGATGAGCTGCCTGGAGGTTGCCCAAGGTGTCCGAGAAATGCCTTGTTCTGCGCAGCAGGCCAATGTCATGCGTGTGGCGGCGATGGTCATCGGCAGGAGCTTTCCTGCTTCACAAAAGAGGCTATCGGCGGCTGCGGCAAGGTACTTCGAAGCGCATCCCGGCGAGGCGGTTGAATCGGCAGAGATCGTCAGGCGCGGCTGGGTTTCCAACTTGCCGCGTTTGCGCGATCGTCTGGAGCGCAAACTGCGAATGGTGAGGGCGCAATGATTTATTTCTTCGGCGACACCCACGGCCACTTCCGGCATGTGCTGGAGATCGTCTCCAGGGATCGCCCGGCAGCCATCGTCTTCCTGGGCGACCTGCAGGCACAGCGCCCGCTGGAGGAAGAGCTGGAATCCATCCTGGGGATGACCGAGATCTGGTTCATTCACGGCAACCACGACACGGATTCGGATGCCGACTACGACCACCTGTTCGGCTCGGCCCTGGCGGACAGGAATCTGCATGGGCGCGTCGCCGTGGTTGATGGTGTGCGCATTGCCGGGCTGGGCGGTGTGTTCCGGGGGCAGGTGTGGACGCCGCCGGTGGACTGGCTGTACGAGTCATCCAAGGAGTTCACCGCGCGTTGCGGCAGGGGCAATCGCTGGCGCGATGGCCTGCCGCGCAAGCACCGCAGCTCGATCTTTCCGGAGGACTACTTTCGATTGGTCTCGCAACGTGCCGACATTCTGGTGACGCACGAGGCGCCCAGCGCCCACCCGCATGGCTTTGATGCGATTGATGAACTGGCGCGCAGTTTGCGTGTGGGCAAGGCGTTCCATGGGCACCACCATGACTGCCTGGACTACAGCCGCGATCAGGCGCGGCTGGGGTTTGCGGCCTTTGGCGTGGGGTTTTGCGGGGTGACGGACATGAATGGCGGTTGCATTCAGCCGGGAAAGTTTGACTATGCGCGGGCAGGGCGCATGCGGTAGAGGGGTGGATGATTTGCCCTGCGCCTGCACGGTCGAAACCACAGTGACGGGTAACTTCTGCGCTGCGTGCGATGACATCGCACACGAAAATGGCTCAGCCATGCAGGTGCCATCCGAAGGACATTTCTTGAAAGATCAAGGTGATTCTGTTCCTGGATTTTGATGGAGTCTTGCACCCTGATGAGGTTTACTTGGTCAAGGGACGTCCAGTGCTGCGCGCAGAAGGCGCTCTGTTCATGTGGGCGCCGCTGCTGGTGGGCGCGCTGAAAGACTACCCAAGCGTGAAGATCGTTCTCA
>JAFEES010000170.1 GCA_018240995.1 Pseudomonadota bacterium
CGGCGCGCCGCGCAGGTGCGCGGGCGTGGTCTGCGCAATGGCCAGCAGCAGCAGCAGGTCATCAAAAGCGGCCAGGTCGAAGCGTTCCGTGTCCTGCTGCATGTCGCGCCGGAACAGAAAACCGTCGAGCACGCCCATGACCTCGGGCGAGGACCACAGGGCCTCGATCTCGGCCAGGGTCTCGGGGTAGTCCTCCAGCGGGTGGCCGTCATCGTGAAACTGGCCAAAGCCCGGGACGCGCACGTTGAAGCGCTCCTGGAACTGCTGGCGCAGGCGGTTGAAGGTCTCGGTGCGCCCCAGCATATGGAACAGGCGCAGCGATTCGAGATAGGCCCAGGGCATGGCGTCGCCATGCTCTTCGATATGTGCGCGCAGCACCTCGATGGCCTGTTCGTGCTCGCCAATGGAGATGAAGAACTCGGCCTGCTGCTGGATGTCGAACACCGCCTCCGGTGGCACGATCTGCTGCGCGCGTGCCGCCTTCGGCACGGACGGCGCCATGACCGGCTCGATGGCCGCCGGCACGGTCGCCACGGCGGACGGCGCCACGGGCACCGTATCCGGCGCATCCACGGGCAAATGCCCCTCCTGGGTGTCCTCCCGCGGCAGCTCACTGGGCTGCCAGGTGTCGGCCGCGTCGGGCTGCACCTGCCACTGCGGCTGGCCATCGGGCCCGTCGGTGGCCACGGCGCCGTTGTTCAGGTCGGCACTGTGGGCGACCGAATGCTGCCATGCCTGCAGTTCTTCGCGCCGCGGGCGCCGCGCCAGCCAGGCGATGGCCCCTGCGGCCAGCGCCAACAAGCCACCCAGCCCGTAGACCCAGCTGGCGGAGAAACTTTGCGCCTGCACCTGCTCCAGGCGTTGGCGCAGCTCGGCCACGGACGCTTGCTCGGCCTGCAGCTGCTTGCCCTGGGCGACCGCCTCGGCCTGCAGCTTGTCCAGCTGCGCCATGGACTCCTGCAGGTTCTCGGGCGAGGCATTCAAGGCCTTCCACAGGGCGGCAAACTGCGCCCGCTTGGCCTCGTCGGGAGCCGCGATGAGCAGGGGCTCGTCGCGCGACAGGCGCAGGGTCAGGGGCGTGTCCAGCCACAGATCCACCGGCTCCACGACCAGGCGTGGCGCCGCCGGCTCCGGCGCCAATGCCCGGGGGCGCACCGGCCTGTCCACCGCCTTGGGGCTGGCCGGGCGCGCCGGCCGCGCTGCGGCCCCGGCAGGCGCTCCAGCTTCCTCGCCCAGCGCGCCAGGCGCGCGGGCCAGGCCGCGTGGGCGCGCGGGGGGCGCGTCTGCATCAATCAGGCCATCAGCGGCACGTGCCGCGGTGCCACCCAGGCCCGCCAGATCCAAGGGGCGCTGGGCCACAGCCGGGGCAGCAGACGGCGGATCGGCTAAAAAGGTATAGGTGCGCGTCACGCGTCCTTCGCAGCCGGCGGCCAGCGTCACCGTCAATACCGGCTCGTCCGCGTTGATACGCGCCTGCACGCGCACCATGGGCACGGCCCCGCCGAGCACGGGAGTGACTTGCACGCGCGAATCTGAAATAGTGTTGGCACCCGAAACCAGACGGGCGGAAAGGCACGAGGACGCGAGATCCTTGCCCGCATCGGGGCGCACCTCGAACATCAGGTCGATGGGCGCGCCCAGCACCACGGCACCGCGGCTGGGCCCGAGCGACAGCGCCGCAACCCCGGAGGCGACGGTGCATAGGCAGGCACCCACGATTACCTTACGCATATTCACAATGGTTTCTAAATGTTTTTTGATTCTGGCACAAACCCATGTCGTTCTTATAGCCAAGGGGTAATTTGATCATGAATAAGACATTCGCTTCGATAGGTATCACCGGCACGGGCGCCATGGGGCGCGGAATCGCGCAAATTGCGGCCCAAGCGGGCTGCCGGGTGTATCTTTTTGACAGCAAGCACGGCGCCGCCGAGCTTGCGCGCACGCACATACACCAGCAATGGCAGCGCCTGGCGGACAAGGGCCGCATCGAACCCACACAGGTCGGCGCCTGGCTTGACAGGCTGATCCCCGTGGTCTCACTGCGCGAGCTGGCCGCATGCGAGCTGGTGATAGAGGCGATTGTCGAGCGCCTGGATGCCAAGCAGGAGCTGTTTCTTGAGCTCGAAGCCCTGCTGCCACCCCAGGCGGTGCTGGCCAGCAACACTTCCTCGCTGTCCATCACGGCCGTGGCCGCGCCGCTGCGCCACCCCGAGCGCGTGGCCGGCTTTCACTTCTTCAATCCCGTGCCGCTGATGAAGGTGGTGGAGGTCGTGGCCGGCCTGCGCACCGCCCCCGATGTGTGCCCGCGCCTGGTGGCGCTGGCGCGGGCCATGGGCCATACGCCGGTGCTGGCGCAGGACACGCCGGGCTTCATCGTGAACCACGCCGGCCGCGGCTACGGCACCGAGGCGCTGCGCATCGTGGGCGAGGGCGTGGCCGACTTTGCCACCGTGGATCGCATCCTGCGCGACCAGGCGGGCTTCAGGCTCGGACCCTTCGAGCTCATGGATTTGACCGGACTCGACGTATCGCACCCGGCGATGGAGTCCATCTACCACCAGTATTACGAGGAGCCGCGTTTTCGCCCCAGCGCGATCGCCGCGCAGCGCCTGGCCGGCGGCCTGCTGGGGCGCAAGACGGGTGAGGGCTTTTACCGCTATGTGGACGGCGTGGCCCAGGTGGCGCCCGAGCCGCCCGTGCCCGACGCGGGCACCCCGCCCCCGGTCTGGGTATCGCCGCGTGCGGCGCGCCGCGCCGAGCTGTACCAGCTGCTGAAGAACCTGGGCGCCAGCATTGAGACCGGCACCGCACCCTCCGCCGGCGCGCTCACCCTGGTGGCGCCCCTGGGTTTCGACGTGACCACGGTGGCGGTGGTGGAGCGGCTCGATCCGGCGCGCACCGTGGGCATAGACATGCTCATCGACGATGCGGCCACGCGCCGGCGCGTGCTGGCCACCAACCCCGCCACGCGCGAGGACATGGCGCGCGCCGCACATGCACTGTTCGCGCGCGACGGCAAGGCGGTGAGCGTGATCCGCGACTCGGGCGGTTTCGTCACCCAGCGCGTGGTGGCCACCATAGTCAACATCGCCGCCGATATCTGTCAGCAGCGCATCTGCAGCCCCAAGGATCTGGAGACCGCCGTCACCCTGGGCCTGGGCTACCCGCTGGGCCCGCTGGCCATGGGCGACCGCTGGGGCCCCACCAACATCCTGGAGGTGCTGTTCAACCTGCAGACCGTGTACGGCGACGCACGCTACCGCCCCAGCCCCTGGCTGCGCCGGCGCGGCGCCATAGGCCTGAGCCTGACGCACGAGGAGCCCTGAATAAGCCTGCCATTGGCACCGTCATCCCCGCGCGGGCGGGGATCCAGTGCCGAAGCCAGGGACTGGGCATTGACCCAGTTCGGCATCGTCATCCCCGCGCAGACGGGGATCCAGTGCCCTACGCGGGCGTTGCTGGCTTCCCGCCTGCGCGGGAATGACGGTGGATAACTGAGAGGCAAAGCGCCCCACCGGGACGCGCAAGTGACAGCTGCCCGGCGCCCGCCCCGACGTGCCGGCCACAATGGCGCGCCACCCAGCCCCCAGTCACGCAAACGACAGACCATGGACGAGCCAATTCTTACCATTGAGGAACGCGAGGCGATCAACTCCGGTCGCTGGTTTTCCACCCTCTCCCCCTCCCTGCGTCACGACATACTGCGATGTGCCACGGTGAAACGCTACAAGGATGGCGCCCTCTTGGCCGCGCGCGGCGATCCGCCCGAGGGCTGGATAGGCTGCGCGCGCGGCGCGGTGCGCGTCAGCTCCACCTCGCTGTCGGGCAAGCAGATCACGCTGACCTATGTGGAGCCGGGCATCTGGTTTGGCGACGTGGCCATCTTCGACGGCGACCGGCGCACGCACGATGCCTACGCCCATGGCGAGACCACCATCCTCAGCGTGTCGCGCGCCGACTTCATGAAGATCCTGGCGCAGCACACCGAACTGTACGAGGCCATGCTGCGCCTGCATGCGCGCCGCATCCGCCAGCTGTTCGGGCTGGTGGAAGACCTGAACACCCTGCCCCTGCGCGCGCGCCTGGCCAAGCAGCTGCTGCACCTGATGCGCAGCTATGGCCTGCCCAGCCTGGAGGACGGCAACGAGGTGCGCATTGGCCTGCAGCTGGCCCAGGAAGAGCTGGCGCAGCTGCTCGGCGCCTCGCGCCAGCGCGTGAACCAGGAGCTCAAGACCATGGAACGCGAGCATGCAATACGCATAGAACCCGGCGGCCTCGTGGTGCGCGACCGCGAGGCGCTGATGCGCATCGCCGAATCCGGCCCATGAGCCCTCATTCCAACCCCTGTATCTGACCCATGAGCAATTTCGAACATTTCGTCGGCACACGCCCCGTTTCAGAGCAACACGCCTTCGACACCGAGGCCCTGGCCGCCTGGCTGGCGCAACATGTACAAGGCTTTGCCGGCCCGCTGCAGGTCGAGATGTTCAAGGGCGGTCAATCCAACCCCACCTACAAGCTGCAGACACCGGCACGCAGCTATGTCATGCGCTCCAAGCCCGGGCCGGTGGCCAGGCTGCTGCCCTCGGCCCACGCCATAGAGCGCGAATACACCGTGATGCGCGGCCTGGCCGGCACCGACGTGCCGGTGCCGCAGATGCTGGCGCTGTGCGAGGACGAATCCGTCATCGGCCGCGCCTTCTACATCATGGAATTCATGGCCGGCCGCGTGCTCTGGGATCAGTCCCTGCCGGGCATGAGCCAGTCTGAGCGCGGCGCCATCTACGACGAGATGAACCGCGTCATCGCCGCGCTGCACAGCGTGGACTATGCCGCCCGGGGCCTGGCCGGCTATGGCAAGCCGGGCAACTACTTCGAGCGCCAGATCGGCCGCTGGAGCAAGCAATACCAGGCCTCCATCACCGAGCCGATCGCCGAGATGGACAGGCTGATGCAGTGGCTGCCCGAGCATATGCCCGCCAGCGCGCGCGATGAAAGCCGCGTGGCCATCGTGCACGGCGACTACCGGCTGGACAACCTGATGTTCCACCCCACCGAGCCGCGTGCCATCGCGGTGCTCGACTGGGAGCTGTCCACGCTGGGCCACCCGCTGGCGGACTTTGCCTACCACTGCATGAGCTGGCATATCCCGGCCACGCTGTCGCGCGGCATTGGCGGGCTGGACATTGCCGCGCTGGGCATTCCTGCGGAAAAAGACTACATCCAGCGCTACTGCCGGCGCACCGGCATCCAGGACGTGGACGCCCTGCACGCCGACTGGAACTTCTACCTGGCCTACAACATGTTCCGCATCGCCGCCATCCTGCAGGGCATTGCCAAGCGTGTCGAGGCCGGCACGGCCGCCAGCGCCCAGGCCAGGAGCGCGGGCGCCACGGCCCGTCCCATGGCAGAGCTGGCTTGGTCGTTTGCGCAGAAAAGCAATACCTAGGGTTTGCCCTAGTCAAAAAAGGTGCAACCTTTGCGATATTCGCAGACTTCATAGGTTGCACCTTTTATTTTCCCATGAGCACCACCGTTGGCATCAAGGTCGATGACCTGCTGCGCGAGCGCATTCGCAACGCCGCCCAGAACCTGAACCGCACCCCGCACTGGCTGATCAAGCAGGCCGTGCTGCAATATGTTGACGCACTGGAGCGTGGCGCCAGCAGCATCCGCATCTTTGGCGCGGACGAGGGCACACCCGACGACGGCAGGGACGAGGTGCAACCAGTCCCTCAGCATGAGGCGCAACCCTTTCTCGCCTTCGCCCAGTCCATCCTGCCGCAAACGCCGCTGCGCGCGGCCATCACCGCCAGCTGGCACCGGCCCGAGACCGAGTGCCTGCCCGCGCTGCTGCCGCTGGCGCGCACCCAGGACGATGCCCAGGCCGCCAAGGTCAAGGAGCTGGCCACGCGCCTGGTGCAAGGCCTGCGCGACGCGCCCGTGACCAGCGGCGTGGCGGCGCTGGTGCAGGAGTTTTCGCTCTCCAGCCAGGAGGGCGTGGCGCTGATGTGCCTGGCCGAGGCCCTGCTGCGCATCCCCGACAAGGCCACGCGCGACGCGTTGATCCGCGACAAGATCAGCCGCGGCGACTGGAAGTCGCATGTCGGGCGCTCGCCGTCGCTCTTCGTCAACGCCGCAGCCTGGGGCCTGGTGCTGACGGGCAAGCTGACCAGCACCAGCAGCGAGAAGAACCTGTCGGCGGCGCTCACGCGCGTCATCGGCAAGGGCGGCGAGCCGCTGATCCGCCAGGGCGTGCA
>JAFEES010000171.1 GCA_018240995.1 Pseudomonadota bacterium
AGGTTTATCTGACGCCATGAACGTTGCTCGTGTTGGCTGGCCTTGTGGCTCGCGTCAGATAAACGCTTTACGTTAGAGTCCATGAAAAAATCCCGTTCCAAATCTTGGATTCCACTTCGGGTCATAGAACTTGGCGTGCCGTTTGCCCTATTTGTATCGTTCGTATATTTCGTATTCCGATTCGACTTTGAGCCGATTGCAAAGGTCTGTATTCCAGCAGTCGCAGTCTTCTTTGGATTTTCTTCATTACTCTATAACAGAGCACGGGCGTACTCACGCGGACGTTCACGAATTCGAAGTTTTTATGCGGCTGAAAGAGCTTTGCAAGCAACGCTCTTTGCCTTGGTTGGCACCGTAGTTGGCATTGGTATGTACGCAATTTTCGTTTGGTACGGGTTCTGGCCAGGACAAGAACTGAGCAAGAAACATGGTCTTTTATTTTTATTTCTCATACCACTCTTCATCGTCCAGACAGGCTTTTCGTGCTTCATGATTTCTATCAGGGTCGTGTCGCAAGAATTTCTACACCCTATCTCCGTGAGAGAGCTTCACAAGCGAATCCGCGACGGACTTTAATCAATGAAGTCTTCAAGGTCTAACCCGTCGCTCAAGCCGACCCGCATTCTGCGGTCGGCTTACCTCGCCCGTTGGATCAAACAACATGAGAATCCGAAAAGAAACCCCTTCAGATACCGCTGCTATCAAGGCAGTGACTGTTGCGGCATTCAAGAAAATCGCACACACCGAGCACACAGAGCAGTTCATCATCCAGGAACTGCGCAAATCCGGCGTACTGTCAGTCTCTCTCGTTGCGGAAGACAACGGCGCGGTAATTGGGCACGTCGCGGTGTCGCCCGTCACAATTTCCAACGGCGCAACTGAATGGTATGGGCTAGGGCCAATCTCCGTTGCACCGGAGCATCAAGGACGCGGGATTGGCGCTCAGTTGATGGAGCACGCTTTGACCGAGTTGCGCTCATTAGGTGCTGCTGGCTGTGTTGTGCTCGGAGAGCCCAGTTACTACTCGCGCTTTGGCTTCACGGCGCAGCCATCACTGGTGCTACCTGGCGTTCCAGAAGAGTATTTTCAATCGATTTCGTTCAACGGCTCGCTGCCTTCTGGAGAGGTCTCGTACCATGCTGCGTTTGCAGCCAAGGCGGGCGTTAGTCCATAAAGCAAATTCATGTTCAAGGTACCGCGCGTAAAAATTTGCTGCATTTCCAGTGTTGGAGAGGCTCGACTGGCAGTCCAGATGGGGGCATCCGCACTCGGTCTGGTTTCGCACATGCCCAGCGGCCCAGGCGTCATCCCGGACGAACTCATTGCCGAAATCGCCCGTTCAGTTCCTCCACCTGTGGCCACCTTTCTTCTCACGTCTCTGCGAGAGGCGGATGCCATCGTGCAGCAACATGCCGTCTGCCAGACTTCAACGCTTCAACTCGTTGACTCGGTGGCTATTTCTGAGATCCAGAAGCTGCGCCGTCAGCTTCCATCGGTGAAGCTCGTTCAGGTCATTCACGTCATGGGCGATGAGTCGTTCGAAGAAGCCAAGGCCGTGGCAGAGTTTATCGATGCACTTCTGCTTGATTCTGGCAACCCGACGTTAGAGGTCAAAGAGCTGGGCGGCACTGGGCGAGTGCATGATTGGGAAGTCAGCCGAAAAATCTGCCAGCAAATTGATTGCCCAGTCTTTCTGGCAGGCGGCATCCGTGCCGCCAACGTCCGAGAGGCCATACAGGCAGTCCAACCCTTCGGCCTGGATCTGTGCTCCAGCGTGCGCAATGACGGAAAGCTCAGCGAAGAGCGCCTTGGCGAGTTCATGCGGGCGGTGCGCAGCGCGGCCTAATTTTTAACCTTTGGGCCTGACGCGTTGAATGCCCGTCTCTTCTTGCCGCAACCGACGGTTCCTGCCCGCCCACCACCCCGCAATGCGCGAATAGCCTGCCGTTTCTAGAACGCCGGCTTTCCCTAAGCCAGCCCCCATGCACATCCTGATCGTCGAAGACAACGCCCTGGTGGCCAGCGGCATCCGGGCCGGGCTGCAGCTGCATGGCTTCACCAGCGACTGGGCGGCCGGCGTGGCCCAGGCCCAGGCCCACTTGGCGGCGCGTGGCTACGACGCCTGCGTGCTTGACCTAGGCCTGCCCGATGGCGACGGCATGGCGCTGCTGCGGCGCTGGCGCGCGGCCGGGCAGATGCTGCCGGTACTCATTCTCTCGGCGCGCACCACCCTGCAGGACAAGGTGGAGGGACTGCAAAGCGGCAGCGACGACTATCTGGCCAAGCCCTTCGACCTGCCGGAGCTGGTGGCGCGCCTGCAGGCCCTGCTGCGCCGCGCGGGCGGCCGTGCCAGCGACCGCATTCGCCTGGGCCGCTGCGAGGTGGACATGGCCAGCGGCGAGGTCTGGTGCGATGGCCTGCGCGTGGAGCTGGCGCGGCGCGAATGGGGGCTATTGCAGGCGCTGATCCAGGCCCGGGGCCGCGTGCTCAGCACCGCCCAGCTGCACGACTGCCTGTATGGGTTTGAGCAGGATGTGGAGAGCAACACCGTCAACGTGCATGTGCACCACCTGCGCAAGAAGCTGGGGGCGGGTCTGATCGAGACCGTGCGCGGCCAGGGCTTTCGCCTGGGTGCGGGCGCATGATGCGCCTGCCCACCAGCCTGCGACTGCGCCTGGTGCTGTGCCTGGGCCTGGCCAGCTGCCTGCTGTGGGGCGGCGTGGCGCTGTGGCGCAGCTACAGCCTGGAGCGTGAACTCAACGCCATGCTGGACGAACGCCTGGTGGCGTCGGCGAAGATGGTGGCCGGCATCGTGCACCAGTTCCAGCCCACGCCCGAAAGCGCCGCCGGCGCCGCGCAGCCGGCCGACCTGCAGACCGTCATCGGCCGCGACGGCGTGGCCTGCGAGGTGAGCCTGGTGCGCAGCGAGGTCGGCATTCTGCCCCTGGCGCGCACCGGCGACACGCCGGAAAACGCCAGCCACGGCGCCGCGGGCTTTGGCTACGCCACCAAGGGCGGCAAGGCCTGGCGCACCTATGTGCTGGAGGACGGCGGCCTGCGCGTGGCCACGGCCGACCGGCTGGACACGCGCGCGCAGCTGGTGCGCTCGGCCTGGCGCGCGCTGGCGCTGCCGTTTGCGCTGGCGCTCACCACCCTGCTGCTGCTGGTGTGGTGGATCAGCACGCTGACGCTGCGCCCGCTGCAAAGGCTGCAGCAGGAGCTGCGCGAACGCGCCCCGCAAGACCCCACGCCGGTACAGGCCGGGCGGGGCACGCTGGAACTGGCCCCGGTGGTCACCAGCCTGAACCAGCTGCTGGCGCGCATGGATGCCGCCATCGCCCATGAGCGCCGCTGGACGGCCGACGCCGCGCACGAACTGCGCACGCCCCTCACGGCCATCAAGACCCATGTGCAGGTGGCGCAAATGGCGCTGGCCGGCAACACCCCGCCCCAGGCCGCCGCCCAGGCACTGGCCCATGCCAGCGAGGGCGTGGCCCATATGCAGCACACGTTGGAACAGCTGCTGCAGCTGGCACGCGTGGAGAGCGCCGGTGGCGCCGAAACCTCGCTCACCCAAGGCGCGGCCATCGCCCAGGCGGTGAACCTGGCGTTGCAGCAATCGCAGCAACGCGCCCGGGCGGAACACTGGCCACACACCCAGGCGCAGCTGGTGCAGGCACCGGCCGGCGCCACCGCCTGGCAGCACACCCGCATCGCCCTACCCCCGGCCCTGCTGACCTGCGCCGTCACCAACCTGCTGGACAACGCGCTGCGCCACCAGCAGGGCGATGCGGCGGTCGGCCTCACGCTGCGGCTGGGCGAGGGCGGCGGCGTGGACATCGAGGTGCGCGACCATGGCCCGGGCCTGACCGAGCAGGAATGCGCGCAGGCGCTGCAGCGCTTTTGGCGCAAGAGCAGCAACGGGCCCGGCAGCGGCCTGGGCCTGACCATAGTGCGCCGCATTGCCGAAAGCGCCGGCGGCAGCCTGAGCCTGGCGCCGGCCCGGCCCGGCCTGCTGGCGCGCCTGCACCTGCCGGCGCCGACGCCATCTGCCGGATCTGGCCATGGATAGCGTGCTGCAGATCGGCCCCCTGGTGCTGCCCTGGACGCTGCTCATCTTCGTGGTCGGCTGGCAGCTCGGCCACTGGGTGCATGAGCGGCTGGCCAGGCGCCAGGGCCTGGCGAGTGGCCCGCATGCCTGGCGCCTCACGCTGGCGGCGCTGCTGGCCGCGCGCCTGGGCTTTGTGCTGCAGTACCCGGCCGAATATGGCGCCGCGCCCTGGTCGGCGCTGGACATACGCGATGGCGGCTGGCAGCCCTGGGCCGGCCTGGCCGCCGCCCTGCTCTACCTGGGCCTGCTGTGGCTGCGGCGCAGCCCCTGGCGCCGGCCGACGCTGGCCGGGCTGGCCACGTTCATGGCCATCTGGATCGTCGGCCTGGCACTGCTGCAGGCCACGGCGCCACAGCGCGGCACAGCGCTACCCGACTGGCGCGGCGTGGCGCTGGACGCGCGCAACCTGGCCCTGTCCGAGCTGCGCGGCCGGCCCGTGGTGATCAACCTGTGGGCCAGCTGGTGCCCGCCGTGCCGGCGCGAAATGCCGGTGCTGCTGCAGGCCAGCCGGTCACGCCCCGACGTGCGCTTTGTTTGGATCAACCAGGGCGAGGCGCCCGAGGCAGCGCTGCGCTACGCCAGCCAGCAGGGCCTGCCCTTGGCCGATGTGCTGCTGGACGGCAGCTCGCAGCTGAGCCGCGAGCTGGGTCACAAGGCCCTGCCCACCACGCTGTTCTATGACGCCCAGGGCCGGCTGCAGGCGGTGCGCGCCGGCGAGCTGTCGGGCGCCACGCTGGCCCGGCTGCTGGCGCAGGTCACCGCCGGGCAGCGCTGACAACCCGCCTGGGGTTTGTCCCTGCTGCGCTATTTGCTTCACCAAGCGGCCGACAATCACCGCCCGGCGCCGCTTCGCGCCCTGCCGTCCTTCCATTTCCCACCATGCATATCCTGTGGCATTCATTCACCCCCTGGGCCTCCCTGGCCGGGGGCCTGCTGATCGGCCTGGCCGCAACCCTGATGATCGTGCTGCTGGGGCGCATTGCCGGGGTCAGCGGCATCGTGGGCGCGCTGCTGCGCCGTGCCACCTGGGGCACGCCCGTCGCCTGGCTATGGCGCGCGGCCTTCGTGCTGGGGCTGGTGGCGGCACCCCTGCTGTGGCGGCTGTTTGCACCACTGCCGCCCATGCAGCTTGCGGCCAGGCCGCTGCTGCTGGTCGCCGCCGGCCTGCTGGTGGGCTTTGGCACGCGGCTGGGCTCGGGCTGCACCAGCGGCCATGGCGTGTGCGGCCTGGCCAGCCTGTCGCCGCGCTCGCTGGCGGCCACGCTGACCTTCATGGCCACGGGCGCGGCCACCGTCTTCGTGCTGCGCCATCTCTGAACGACTGACCCATCCGGAGCCATCATCATGATCAACGCCATTGCCGCCTTTGCCGCGGGCCTGATCTTTGGCCTGGGGTTGCTGCTCTCGGGCATGGGCAACCCGGCCAAGGTACAGAATTTCCTGGACTTCTTTGGCGGCTGGGATCCCTCGCTGGCCTTCGTCATGGGAGGTGCCATCGCGGTGGCCCTGGGCGCGTTCGCCTGGGCGCACCGGCGCGGCATGTCCCTGCTGGGCGCCCCCATGCCGACTTGGGCAGGCATGGGCGTAAACCGGCGCCTGCTCACGGGCGCGGCGCTGTTTGGCGTGGGTTGGGGGCTGTCGGGCTTTTGCCCCGGCCCGGCGCTGATGAACCTGGCCACGCTGAATCCCGAGGTCTGGCTGTTCGTCGTCGCCATGCTGGCCGGCATGTTGCTGCAACATGCCTGGGACAGGCGTATGCCATAAAAACAGTAGCTACTAACGCTTTACTGTATTTGGCATGTGGCCTATTTCCCGTCAGAACCCAGGCGCTCGAACAGGCCGCCACGGTTGGCTGGCGCGGCGCCGGCATTGCCGCCGGCTGCCTCGATCGCCCCAAAGAAGCGGTGCATGGCCTCCACGGCCCGGCCACGCTGTTCGCCACCGCTGAGGGTTTCATCCACACTGCGCCCGTCGGCCGTGTACACGCGCACCCAGCTGCGCGCCGTGTAGGCAATCTGGCCCACCAGGGTCAGGGGTACGTCAAACGCCGTGGCGGGAAAGCCCAGGGCCGGCGCGCCAGCCGGCGCGTGCGAGCGCGAGCGCACGCGCACCACCTGGTTGCTGCCAAAGTGGAAGTCC
>JAFEES010000172.1 GCA_018240995.1 Pseudomonadota bacterium
CGTCTTACTGCTTTTAGAGTTCGAACCGCCCTCCCACTGTATGCAGTGGGAGGGCTTTTTGCTTTGGGAATTTTGACTTTTATACCCATGCAGCTCCAGGACATTCTTTATTCCCAAGGCTTTGGTACGCGCCGCGTTTGCGCAGGTCTGATTCAGCAGGGCTGGGTTGCTATCCACCAGGAGGGCGAAACCGAGCCTGTGGTGTGCCTGGACGCGGTGCGTGATTTTGACGAGCACGGCCTGATCATGCGCGTCCAGGGCGTCGATTGGCCATTCCAGGCCAAGGCCTACGTGATGCTGCACAAGCCGCTGGCGACCGAATGCTCGCAAAAGCCCTCTGCCTATCCCAGCGTGTACACCTTGCTGCCGGCGCCGCTGCGCCAGCGTCCGAGCAAGGGGGCGGTGAGTGGCGTGCAGGCCGTGGGGCGGCTGGATCAGGATACGACGGGACTGTTGTTGCTCAGCGATGATGGACAGTTCATTCACCGCATGAGCTCGCCCAAAAAGCATGTATCCAAGGTGTATCGCGTGACGGTCAAGCATGCCATCGACGCATCCCAGATCGAGCGCCTTCTGGCCAGCGTGGTGCTCGATGACGACCCGCGTCCCGTGCGCGCGGCAGCCTGTGTGCAGGTCGATGAGCATTGCATGGACTTGACCTTGACCGAGGGCAAGTACCATCAGGTCAAGCGCATGATTGCCGCCGTGGGCAACCGTGTGGAGGCGCTGCATCGTGCACGCATAGGTGGGCTGTCTTTGCCCGAGGATTTGCAACCGGGTCAGTGGCGCTGGCTCACGCAGCAGGAGCTTGCGCTGCTCACATAGTTGGTAGCGAGGGTTTTCCGCGTCAACGGTCGATATCCAAGATGCGTTATTGGGCTGGCCTTGAGCCTGGCGCGGGTGGCGAACGGGCTGCCAGGCTGTCACTAATTTCGAGGGAGCAAGAGTGAAACAACGGATGATGGCGCGCGCGGCTGGCTTTGCAATGGCCTTATGGCTTGCAGGTGGGCTGCAGGCCTGGGCCGCGGAGCCGCCGGTATTTGTGCTCAATTCCTTGCAGGCGGACATCAGCGTGATCGATCCGCAGAGCTGGACCGAAACCACGCGCATAGCCACGGGCAAGGAGCCGCACCACCTGTACCTGACACCCGATGAGAAGTCGCTCATCGTTGCCAATGCCCTGGGGGACAGCCTGACCTTCGTCGATCCGGCGACGGCCCAGGTGCAGCGCACGGTGCGCGGCATCGTGGATCCGTACCATCTGCGCTTTTCGCCGGACATGCAGTGGCTGGTTACGGCGGCGAATCGCCTCAATCATGTGGATTTTTACCGCTGGGACGGCAACCAATTGAGCCTGGTGCAGCGGGTGTCCACGGGCAAGACGCCCAGCCACCTATGGATAGACAGCGGTAGCCGCACGGTGTACTCGACCATGCAGGACAGCGATGAGCTGGTCGCCATTGACATCGCCACGCAGAAGATACTGTGGCGCACCAAGACCGGGGCCATGCCCGCTGACGTGTATGGCAGCCCGGATGGCAAGCATTTGTTCGTCGGGCTCACGGGCAGCGACAGCGTGGAGGTCTTCGATATCTCGGGCGAGCAGCCGCGCAGCGTGCAGCGTATCAAGACCGGCAACGGCGCCCATGCGTTCCGGGCCGCGGGCGACGGGCGACATTTGTTTGTCAGCAATCGCGTGGCCAATACCATCAGCAAAATCGACATGCAGGCGCTGCGCGTGGTGGATGTCTATCCTGCGCCGGGTGGGCCGGACTGCATGGATGTATCTGCCGACGGGCGCTGGATCTACGTGACGGCGCGCTGGGCGCGCAAGCTGCTGGTGATCGACACCGCGGAGCGCAAGGTGGCACGATCCATCTCTGTGGGCAAGTCGCCCCATGGTGTCTGGACGCTGAAACATGCCAAACGTTGATTGTCATCGTGCCGTTAGCAGGCGGGTGTTTGCGTTTTTGGCTATATGTTTGGTAGCTGTTGGCGCACATGCAACCAATGTAAAGCCCGATAATGACTGCAAAGGCGCGGTCTACCTGACGTTTGATACCGGCCACATGGGCGTGGCGCCCTTGGTGGCCGAGGTGCTGCAGCGCCAGGGCGTGCGCGTGACTTTTTTTGCTGCCGATGAGCGCACGCAAGCCGGCGGCAGCAGCCTGGATGAACATTGGGCGCCCTGGTGGCGCGCAAGGGCGGCCGAGGGGCATGAATTCGCCTCGCACACCCTGCACCATGTGTATTGGCGTGCCGACGCAGGCACGGCCCGGCAACCGTCTTTCAAGGTCAGGCCCACGGCGGGACCGCAGGCGGGGCAGGACTTGAACATGACGGGCGCGCAGTATTGCGCCGAGATTGACGGCGCAGCACAGCGATTGCGCGCCATCACCGGCAAGGAGCCGTTACCCCTGTTTCGCGCGCCGGGTGGCAAGACCTCGCCGCGCCTGTTGCAGGTGGCTCAATCGTGCGGCTATCAGCATGTGGGCTGGACGCCCGCGGGATTTTTGGGTGATGAGCTGCCCAGTGAGCGCTACAGCAACGCCCAACTGCTCGATGCAGCGCTGCGTGGCATCCATGATGGTGACGTGCTGATGGCGCATCTGGGCATCTGGTCGCGCAAGGATCCGTGGGCCCCGGCGGTCCTCGAGCCCTTGATCAAGGGCCTCAAGGAGCGCGGACTGTGTTTTCGCACGTTGCGTGAGCACCCTCGCTACCAGGCGGCGCTGATGGGCGGTGATGCCGTTCACGGCAGTGCCGGGCGTTGACGAGGGGCGAGCCGTGCCGGATCCCATGCCCTGGATGAGTCAATGCTTCGATGCCGCGCAGCAGTGGCTGTTCGAGGCCGTGGTGCAGCCGCTGCTGTTTGCGCTGGGCCAGGCCAGTGTGATGGAGGACGCCTACGCCGCCACCGGCTGGCTGCTCGTGGGCCTGCTGCAGCTGGTGGTGATGCTGGCGGTGATTGCGCCGCTGGAGCGCTGGCGCCCGGTGGAGCCTCTGCGTGACCACGCCGGCCTGCGTACCGATGTCGTCTACACCCTGATCCACCGCCTGGGCCTGGTGCGCGTGGTGCTGTTCTTCACCATCGCGCCGCTGTGGGACTGGCTGTTTGGCACGCTGCGCACGCATGGCTGGCAGACCTGGCAGCTGGATGCGCTATGGCCTGGTGTGACCGACCAACCGGTTGTCAGCCTGCTGCTGTACCTGCTGGTGTTCGACCTGGTGGATTACTGGATACACCGCGGCCAGCACCATTTCGACTGGTGGTGGCGCCTGCATGCGCTGCACCATTCCCAGCGCCAGATGACGCAATGGAGCGACAGTCGCAACCACCTGCTGGACGACCTGCTGCGTGACGCCGTCATCGTCACCGTGGCGCAATGCATAGGCGTGGCGCCAGGGCAGTTCGTGGCCATCGTGGCCCTCACCCAGCTCAGCGAGAACTTGCACCATGCCAACCTGCGCCTATGGTTTGGCCGCTGGGGCGAGCGGCTGTGGATCAGCCCGCGCTTTCACCGCCTGCACCATGCCATAGGCATCGGTCATGAGTCGGCGGCGCCCGCAGGGCGGGGCACCCGTGGCACGGTGCTGGGCGGGCGCAACTTCGGCGTGCTGCTGCCTTGGTGGGACATGTTGTTTGGCACGGCCAACTTCGAGCAGCGCTACGACCCCACGGGCGTGCGCGACCAGGTCGAACCCGGCCCCGACGGGCGCTTGCGCGACTATGGGCAGGGCTTCTGGGCCCAGCAGTGGCTTGGCCTGCTGCGTCTGGCCGGCCGCGCCTGAAGTGAAACGGCAACCCCTGAGCGGCCTCGCCGCTGCCCCCTTCTCTCACGCTTCGCGTGGGAAGGGGCTGCTACCCGGGCGCTGTGGAGCGGCCCTTACGCGGTGGCCCTGGCCTGGGGCGCCGGGGGCATAGCCATATGTGATGAAAAACTGATGCCGGGCTGATCGCGACAATGGCGCTATGCTTGCGCGCATGGGCCCATTCTTGGATTCTTTCTGGCGCGCCGTGGGTTATTGCCTGATGCCGCGCATCATCGCGCTGTCGCTGTTGCCGCTGCTCCTGATCACCCTGGTGGCGGCGGGCGGGGCGCATTTCTATTGGGCGGCGGCCGTGGCCTGGATGCAGGCCATGCTCGAAGGAGCCACCTGGCTGCAGCTGCTCTGGGGCTGGCTGCATCACTTTGGCGTGGACGACCTGCCCGTGATGCTGGCGCCATTGCTGGTGCTGATGCTGACCATACCCGTCATCGTCATCGTCTGCGTATTGGTCGTGGCGGTGCTGATGGCGCCGTCCATCGTGTCGCTGGTGGCCCAGCGACGCTTTGAGCGCCTGGAGCGCAAGCATGGCGGCACCTTCTTCAGCAGCGTGCTGTGGTCACTGGGCTCGACCCTGGTGGCGCTGCTGGCGCTGGTGCTGTCCATGCCGCTGTGGCTGATCCCGCCGCTGGTGCTGGTGTTGCCGCCGCTGATCTGGGGCTGGCTCACCTACCGCGTGATGGCCTTCGACGCACTGGCCGAACATGCCAGCAAGGCCGAACGACAGGAGATCTTCAGGTGCCACCGCCTGAGCCTGTTGGCCATTGGCGTGCTGACCGGGCTGCTGGGCGCGGCGCCCGGCATCGTCTGGGCATCGGGCGTGGTGTTTGCGGCGGCCTTCTTCGTGCTGGTGCCGGCGGCCATCTGGATCTATACACTGGTGTTCGCCTTTTCCGCGCTCTGGTTCACCCACTACTGCCTGGCGGCGCTGCAGCGCCTGCGCGATCAGGGCGGTGACATGGATGTGCGGGCCGTGCCAGTGCCGCCCGCCATTGCCGACAGCGCGCCGCCGGCACTTGCCGCTCCCTCGCCCACAGACAGGCAGCTGTCATGACCCCCACATTCGGCCTGATCATCGTCGGTGACGAAATTCTCTCCGGCAAGCGTGTCGACAAGCACTTGCCCAAGGTCATAGAGCTGCTGGCCGCGCGCGGCCTGGCGCTGGGCTATGCCGACTATGTGGGCGACGACCGCCCGCGCATCACGGCGGCGCTGCGGCGCGCGTTCGCCAGCTCGGACATGGTTTTCAGCTGTGGCGGCATAGGCGCCACGCCCGACGACCATACGCGCCAGTGCGCCGCGGCGGCACTGGAGCGCCCGTTGCTGCTGCACCCCGAGGCCGCGGCGCTGATCCGCGAGCGCATGCAGGACGTGGCGCGCGAGCAGGGCCAGCCCTACGAGCCAGAGCGCGCCGACAACCTGCACCGGCTGAACATGGGCGTGTTCCCGCAGGGCGCGCGCATCATTCCCAATCCCTACAACAAGATCGCCGGCTTTAGCTGCGATGGCCCGGGCGGCGGCATGGTGCATTTCGTGCCCGGCTTTCCGGTCATGGCCTGGCCCATGGTGGAATGGGCGCTGGAGCATTACTGCGCCCAGTGGTTCAACCGCCAGCCGCAGACCGAACATTCCATCGTGCTGTATGAGGCCATGGAGGCGGCGCTCACCCCGCTCATGGAGCGCATTGAGGCGGCGCACCCCGGTATCAAGGTCTTCAGCCTGCCCAGCGTCGATCACCCGGTGCACGGCCGGCATATCGAGCTGGGCGTGAAGGGCGCGGCGGCATTGGTGCCCGCGGCCTGGCAGGACTTGCACCAGGCGCTGCACCAATACGGTGCAACGTTAGGCCCCGAAATGGTGCGTCAACTGTAAAGCTACACTCAAGCGCCCCGCACCGGCCGACGCCGCAACGCTGGCACGCAAGCTGCTTACTCTTGCTCATCTTTGTGGATGAGCCTTTTTTTTGGAGAAACCTGATGGCCAAGACCGTTGCAGACGTGATGAGGATGGTGGAGGAGAACGAAGTCAAGTTCGTGGACTTGCGCTTCACCGATACGCGGGGCAAGGAGCAGCACGTCACCGTGCCGGTCTCGCATTTCGACGAAGACAAGTTCACCTCCGGCCATGCGTTTGACGGCTCCTCCGTCGCCGGCTGGAAGGGCATCGAGGCCTCGGACATGCAGCTCATGCCCGACCCGAACACGGCTAACATCGACCCGTTCTTCGAGGAAACCACGCTGTTCCTGCAGTGCGACGTGGTC
>JAFEES010000173.1 GCA_018240995.1 Pseudomonadota bacterium
GAAGTGGTCACCGACATCGCGCGCCAGGAGCTGCGCAGCTACAAGCAGCTGCCCAAGAACCTCTACCAGATCCAGACCAAGTTCCGCGACGAGCGCCGTCCGCGCTTTGGCCTGATGCGCGGGCGCGAGTTCATCATGAAGGACGCCTACAGCTTCGACCGCGACCAGGCGGCGGCCAAGGCCAGCTACCAGGTCATGGCACAGGCCTACCGGCGCATCTTCGACCGCTTCGGCCTCACCTACCGCGCCGTGGCGGCCGACTCGGGCGCCATCGGTGGCGACCTGAGCGAGGAGTTCCAGGTCATCGCCGCCACGGGCGAGGACGCCATCGTCTACTGCCCGGCGAGCGACTACGCCGCCAACATGGAAAAGGCCGAGGCCCTGGCGCCTGCCGGCCCGCGCCCCGCCGCCGCCGCGCCCATGACGCGCACGCCCACGCCGGGCAAGGCCACCTGCGCCGATGTGGCCGAGCTGCTCGGCGTGCCGCTGGCCACCACGGTCAAGTCACTGGTGCTGGCCACGGACATCCTGAACGAGGCCGGTGACGTCGTGGGCGCGCAAGTCTGGCTGCTGCTGCTGCGCGGTGATCACGACATGAACGAGATCAAGGTCGCCAAGGTGGCGGGGCTGGACAAGGGCTTTCGCTTCGCCACCGTGGCCGAGATCGAGGCGCATTTCGGTGCCAAGCCCGGCTACCTGGGCCCCATCGGCCTGCAAGGGCCGGTGAAGATCGTCGCCGACCGCGAGGTGGCCGTGATGGCCGACTGGATCTGCGGTGCCAATGAGGAGGACTACCACATCACCGGCGTGAACTGGGGCCGCGACCTGCCCGAGCCCGACCTGGTGGCCGACCTACGCAACGTGGTGGCGGGCGACCGCTCGCCCGACGGCAAGGGGGAGCTGGCGATAGAGCGCGGCATCGAGGTCGGCCATGTGTTCTACCTGGGCACCAAGTACTCCAAGGCCATGAACGCCAGCTTCCTGGGCGAGGATGGCAAGCCGGCCTTCTTCGAGATGGGCTGCTACGGCATAGGCATTACGCGCCTGCCCGCCGCGGCCATTGAGCAAAACCATGACGAGCGCGGCATCATCTGGCCGGATGCGATCGCGCCCTTCACGGTGGTGATCTGCCCGATTGGCATGGATCGCAGTCAAGAAGTGCGGGCAGCTGCCGAAAAACTGTATGGCGAGCTGCTCGCCGTTGGCGTGGACGTGATGCTGGACGACCGCGGCGAGCGCCCGGGCGCCATGTTCGCCGACTGGGAGCTGATTGGTGTGCCGCACCGCATCACCATCGGCGACAAGGGACTCAAGGAAGGCCAGGTGGAATACCAGCACCGCCGCGATGCCGCCGCCACCAAGCTGGGGGTGGCCGAGGTTTTTGCCCACGTAAAGGAACATGTGAAGGTATGACGATGGGGGGGAGTGAAGGGTTGGGGCTGTCGCGTCGCGCCTGCCTGGCGTCGCTTGCGGCTGGGGCGGGGGCGTGGCTGGGCCTGCCCACGGCGGCGCATGCCGGGGGGCAGCTGGAAGAGCCCTTGATGGATGCCGTGCGTTCGGCGCTCAGCTCCGCCGTGGCCGACCTGGCGCCGCCGGAGCCGCTGTTTGCCTCCACCGAGTCGCGTCTGGCCTACCTGCGCTGGCTTGGCACCATGAGCGAGCGCCTGCGCCGCAACAAGCCCGAGTGGGAGGTGCGCCGCGACTTCCTGCAGACGGTGTGGTATGAGTCCAAGCGTGCCGGCCTGGACGTGTCCCTGGTCATGGGTCTGATCCAGGTGGAAAGCGCCTTCCGCAAGTTCGCCGTGTCCAGCGTGGGCGCGCGCGGCTACATGCAGGTCATGCCGTTCTGGACGCGCGCCATTGGCGACGGCGATGCCGGCAAGCTATTCCACATGCAGACCAATCTGCGCTTCGGTTGCGTCATCCTGCGCCACTACCTGGATCGCGAGAACGGCGACCTGTACCTGGCCCTGGGGCGCTACAACGGCAGCCGCGGCAAGCCGCCATACCCGAACGCGGTGTTCGCGGCGCAGAACCGCTGGGCCTTTCAGGATCGCGTCGCGGCGGCGGCCTGAGCGTCCTGCGCCGGGTCCAGGCGCGAGACCATGACCTGGTCGATGCGGTAGCGATCCACGTCCAGCACCTCGAACTTGTAGCCGCTAAAGCTCACGCTGTCGGTGCGCCTGGGCACGCGGCGCAGCATCACCATCAGAAAGCCGGCCAGGGTCTCGTAGTCCTCGGCCTGCGGCAACTCGTCCAGGCCCAGGGCGTGCAGCACGTCCTCTATGGGCGCGGTGCCGTCTATGAGCCAGGAATTCTCGTCGCGCCGCACGATCTGGTCCTCGTCCGCGGGGCCGACCAGGTCGCCCATCACCGTGCTCATCACGTCGTTCAGCGTGACCACGCCCACCACCAGGCTGTATTCGTTGACGATGACGGCGAAGTCCTCGTGCACCTGGCGGAAATGCGCCAGCACCTCGGCCAGCGACAGGCGATCGGGCACGACGAGCACCTTGCGCACCAGCTGGTCGTCGGCCAGCGAGATGGGCTGGTTGTTCAGCACGCGCTGGAACAAATCCTTGGCGTCCACGTAGCCCACCACATGGTCGATGTCGCCGTCGCACACCGGGTAGGTGGAAAACGGCTCGGCGGCGATGCGCGCGCGTATCAGCTCGTCGGGGTCGTCGCGCAGGAAGAAGGCGATGCGCTCGCGCAGCGTCATGGCCGAGGTCACGCCGCGTGAATCGAGCTCGAAGACATTGGCAATCACCTGCTGCTCGGGCGCGGCCAACACGCCGGCGCGCTGGCCGGCCTCGGTCATGGCCAGGATGTCCTCGGGCGTGATGCGCTCGTCGCGCTGACTGGGCAGGCCGGTCAGGCCCAGCAGCGCATCGGCGCAGCGGCTGTAGAGCCAGACAATGGGCTTGAACAAGGTCATGCAGCCCTGCATGGGGCGCACCACGCGCAGCGCCACGGCCTCCGGGTGGGCCATGCCCAGGCGTTTGGGCAGCAGGTCGGCAAACAGGATGAACAGCGAGGTCACCGCCAGGAAGGAGGCGACGAAGCCCAGCGTCTGGGCCGTCTTCTCGGACAGCCACAGTTGCAGCAACGCATTGAAATACGGGCTCAGCGCACCCTCGCCGACGATGCCGCCCAGGATGGCGACGGCGTTCAGCCCGATCTGCACCACGGTGAAATACTCGCCGGGCTGCTCCTGCATGGAGATGACGCGCTCGGCGCGTGTATCGCCCTCGTCCGCCAGCTGGCGCAGGCGCAGGCGGCGCGATGCGGCGAGGGAGATTTCGGCCACCGAGAAAAAGGCACTGGCGGCGATCAGCAGGGCGATGAGCAGCAGGCTATGGGTCAGGGACAGGGTCATGGGCACACCATAGCAGGCCCTTGGCCGCGCCTATTGCAGGAAGCCGATGCGCCCCTTGCTGTCTGCCGCGCGCGGCAGGTCGCCGGCCAAGACGCGCTCGCGCTGCTCCAGACGGGCGTTGCCAAAGCCGGTCATGAGGGCGCGGCGCATCTCGCGTGGGGGCATGTGGGCCAGCAAGTCCAGCACATCGGCCTGGGCCTCGGGCTCGAAGCGGCGCCCCCAGTCATGCTCGCCGCGCATCGCCTGGTACAGCCGCTGGGCAATGGCGCGGGCCTGGGGCACGGTGGGGGCCGGCACCTCGAAGATGTTCATGCGGTTGAGTATCGGGTCGGGAATGGCGCGCTCGTCGTTGGCCGTGGTGATCCAAATGACCTGGCTGGCGTCTATGGCCACGTCGGCGAACTCGTCGGTAAAGCTCTGCGCCGTGTCGTGCTCCAGCAGCGCGTAGAGCGCGCCCAACGGGTCGTACTGCGCGTCGCCGGCGGCCTTGTCGATCTCGTCCACCACGATCACCGGGTTGGCGTATTCGCCCTCCACCAGTGCCTCGAAGACCTTGCCCGGGCGCGCGCCCTTCCATTGCGCCGACGAGCCCGAGAGCAGCCAGCCGGCGGTCATCGAGCTCATGGGTACCAGATTCATGCCCGTGCCCAGCAGGGCCGCGAGCTGGCGCGCGAAATGCGTCTTGCCAATGCCCGGTGCGCCCAGCAGCAGCATGGGCGTGACCTCCAGGCCGTCGCTGCTGTCCTGCGCCAGGGCTACCTGGCGGCGCACGTCGTCCAGTACCTCGGTGAAATTGGGCAATTGCTCATACAGGGCCGCCATGTCAGGCAGGCCGGAGGGCTTGACCTGGAAGCGCTCGGGGCCGCGTTCCAGCATGCGCTCGTAGACCGCGCGCAGATGTTCGTAGTCGCGCTGCGCACCCGCGTCCTGTAGACGCGCCAGCTTGCGCGCCACGTCCGCGGGGTGGAACACGCTGCGCATCTGGGCCACGGGCAGGCTCAGGGCGGGCGCTTGCGCTACCAGGCTGTGGCTGCTCATCTCATGCTCTCCCCAGGGCAATGGACACAGTCATTCAAGCACAGCGCGGCGGCGGCGGTTGTCGGCGTAATCCCGCATCGCCCGCGCAGGCGCAAAAAAACCGCCCCCAGGGCGGTTCTTGCTGGCTGGCGCGCGATCAGCCCTGGGCGCCGGTGCCCAGCACCTGCTGCAGCTCGCCCGATTCGTACATCTCCATCATGATGTCGGAGCCGCCGATGAACTCGCCCTTGACATACAGCTGGGGGATGGTGGGCCAGTTGCTGAAGTCCTTGATGCCCTGGCGGATTTCGTCGTCTTCCAGCACGTTCACGGCGGCGATGTCCTTGGGATCGACGCCGCAGGCCTTGAGGATCTGCACCGCGCGGCCCGAGAAGCCGCACATGGGAAAGCTGGCGTTGCCCTTCATGAACAGCAGCACGTCGTTGCTCTTCACCAGTTGCTCAATGCGTTGCCTTACGTCGCTCATCAAATTCTCCTGAAATGGGTTGCCCCGGTCTGGGGCGTCAACCCGTGATTATTTCATCGACGGCTATAGCCCTACTGGCATTGACCCGCCGCTGCATCGGGCTATGCCGGCCAAATCATGGCGGCTTTGCACCTGGGTGAAGCCGGCCGCGCGCAGCAGGGCCTGCACCGCGGGCGCCTGATCCCAGCCATGCTCCAGCAGCAGCCAGCCGCCGGGCGCCAGCCGCGCCGGCGCCTGGGCGATGATGGCGCGGATATCCTGAAGGCCGTCGGCACCGCTGGCCAGGGCCGACAGCGGCTCGTGGGCCAGGGCGGCCAGGTGGGGGTCGTGTGCCCGTATGTAGGGCGGGTTGCTGACGATGGCCTCGAACGGCCCGCTAATGCCGTCCAGCCAGCTGCCATGCCGAAAGCGCACCGGCAGGCCCAGCCGCTCGGCGTTCGCGCGCGCCACGGCCAGGGCGTCCGGGCTGGCGTCCACGGCGAGCACGCTGGCGTCGCGGCGCTCATGTTGCAGCGCCAGGGCGATGGCGCCGCTGCCCGTGCCCAGGTCGGCGATGCGCGGTGCTGGCTGGCCCTGCAGTAGTTGCAGCGCCCAGGCCACCAGGGTCTCGGTGTCGGGGCGCGGGTCGAGCACGCGTGCGTCCACGGCCAGGGGCAGGCCCCAGAACTCCTTGTGGCCCAGCAGGTAGGCCACGGGCTCGCCGCCGGCGCGCCTCAGGCACAGGCTGCGGTAGCGCGCCAGGTCGTCCGGTGGCACGGCGTCGGTGTCGTGCACCAGCAGCCAGGCGCGGTCGTTGGCCGGGCGGCCAAGCACATGCAGCAGCAGCATCTGCGCGTCTATGCGTGCTAGGCCACCGGCCTGGGCCTGGGTCAGCGCCTGGGCGATGGTGGTGGTCATGAATGCTTTGTTATTGATAGCTGCTGGCGCTTTCCATGAAAGCCTGGAGGGCCGAAATTAGTCCAAGCCCAGCTCGGCCAGCTGCTCCGCCTCGCGCGCGTGCTGCAGGGCCTGCAACACCTCGCCCAGGTCACCTTCCATGATGCTCAACAGCTTGTACAGCGTGAGGTTGATGCGGTGATCGGTGAGCCGCCCCTGCGGGAAGTTGTAGGTGCGAATGCGGTCGCTGCGGTCGCCGCTGCCGATCAGGCCCTTCCTCAGCGCGGCCTCCTTGGCGGCGCGCTCGCTGCGTTCCTTTTCCTGG
>JAFEES010000174.1 GCA_018240995.1 Pseudomonadota bacterium
CCCTGGCGATCCTGCACCTTTTCCTTGCGCGAGGCGGCAATCAGCACGTCCACGTCGCCGGTGGCGTTCTTGCTCGGGCCGACGACGCAGAAGTCCAGGCTCACCTCGTCCAGCGAGAACGGGATGTACTGGTTGGCCTCGGACTCGACCTGCACCTCCAGCTCCTGCTCGGTCATGCCGCCGGGCAGGCTGATGCGCTTGGTGATCACCGCAGACGGCGGCAGTGCCAGCGCCACGTTGCGCGTGCGGGTACCGCTTTTTTTCACCGCGCGGCGCAAGGCCTCGGCGACTTCGTCGAACTTTTCGATGTTGCCATCCGTGATCCAGCCACGCTCAAGCTGCTCTATGGCGCAGCATTCGAGCACCAGAGCACCCCCCTTATCGCGCCCGAGCTCCACCAACTTGACGCTGGAAGAGCTGATATCGACCCCGAGCAATGGGGCCGGCTGGCGACTGAACAACGACCCCATTGAGATCACGACTCCCCCTGTCACTTACCGCGATGACGCAACAAAACTTAACACTTCACATGAATCCTATCAGCATGTTCCTACACCAGGAAAGAGTTTTACCCGATTGATACATCTGACCCGTTGTCAAAACCCGACGATGCCTCTAGTGCGCAGGGAATTTCCAGGCGGCTTGGGAGTCTGCCCAAGTGAGCGCCAGCGAACCCTGCCCCCCGCAAGGTGGCCGTTGCCGAATTTTTATAATGGTGGGTTCCCTGCCGATTGAGTCCTATGCCGCCTTCACGAGACAAAGCCCCCGCCCCCAAGAGCGCCGCCCGTTCGCCACGCTGGCTGCGCTGGCCGCTACTGGCGCTGGCCTGGCTCATCGGCCTGGGCGTGGCCGGCGCCCTGGCGGCGCTGCTGGTGGTGGGCGTGGGCCTGGCCATGGCCTACCCCAACCTGCCGGATGTGTCGGAGCTCGCCGACTACCGCCCCAAGCTGCCGCTGCGCGTGTACTCCACCGAGGGCGCGCTGCTGGGCGAGTTCGGCGAGGAGCGCCGCAACCTCACGCCCATCGAGGACATTCCGCCGGTGATGACGAACGCGGTGCTGGCCATCGAGGACGCGCGCTTCTTCGAGCATGGCGGCGTGGACTACAAGGGCGTGCTGCGCGCCGCCCTGGCCAACCTGGGGCGCGCCAAGAGCCAGGGCGCATCCACCATCACCATGCAGGTGGCGCGCAACGTCTATCTGTCGTCCGAGAAAACGCTGACGCGAAAAATCTATGAAATATTGTTAACGTTCAAACTTGAGCATTTGCTGAGCAAGAACCAGATCTTCGAGATCTACATGAACCAGATTTATCTGGGTAACCGCGCCTACGGCTTCGCCGCCGCCTCCGAGGCCTATTTCGGCAAGCCGCTGAAATCCATCTCCATCGCCGAGGCGGCGATGCTGGCCGGCCTGCCCAAGGCGCCCTCGGCCTACAACCCGATCAGCAACCCCAAGCGCGCGCGCATGCGCCAGCTCTACATCATCGAGCGCATGCAGGACAACGGCTTCATCACCGCCGAGCAGGCCGCAAACGCCAAACACGAAGACCTGAAGCTGCGCTCGTCCAGCAACAACACGCGCGTGCATGCCGAATACGTGGCCGAAATGGCACGCCAGCTGATCTTTGCGCAATATGGCGCCGAGGCCTATACGCGCGGCCTGAACGTCTACACCAGCCTGAACGCGGGCGAGCAGGAAACCGCCTATGCGGCCCTGCGCAAGGGCATCATGGACTACGAGCGGCGCCAGCATTACCGCGGCCCCGAGCGCTTCGTGACCCTGCCGGGCAACCCCGCCGAGGTGGAGGACGCGGTGGACGACGCCCTGGCCAACCACCCCGACAACGGCGACGTGCTGGCCGCCGTGGTGCTGGACGCCAACCCCAAGCGCATCGTGGCGGCGCGCGCCGATGGCGAGCAGCTGGAGATCACGGGCGATGGCCTGAAGCCCGCCCAGTCGGGCCTGTCCGACAAGGCTCCGCCGAACATCAAGATCCGCCGCGGCGCCATCATCCGCGTGGTGCAGACGCCGAAGAAGACCTGGGAGATCACCCAGCTGCCCGAGGTGGAGGGGGCCTTCGTGGCCATAGACCCGCGCTCGGGCGCCATCCGCGCGCTGGTGGGCGGCTTCGACTTCGACAAGAACAAGTTCAACCACGCCACCCAGGCCTGGCGCCAGCCCGGCTCGGCCTTCAAGCCCTTCATCTACTCCGCCGCGCTGGAAAAGGGCTTCACGCCGGCCACGGTGATCAACGACGCGCCGCTGTTCTTCAGCGCCGGCGCCACCGGCGCCCAGCCCTGGGAGCCGAAGAACTACGACGGCAAGTACGACGGCCCGATGACCCTGCGCACCGGCCTGGCGCGCTCCAAGAACATGATCTCGATCCGTGTGCTGCAGGCCGTGGGCCCGAAGACGGCGCAGGAGTGGGTCACCCGCTTCGGCTTTGATGCCGACAAGCACCCCGCCTACCTGACCATGGCGCTGGGCGCGGGCTCGGTCACGCCGATGCAGATGGCCACGGCGTACTCGGTGTTCGCCAACGGCGGCTACCGCGTCAATCCCTACCTGATCACGCGCGTCACCGACCAAAAGGGCCGCATCCTGTCGCAGTTCGAGCCGCCCGCCACCAGCGGCAATCCGCGCGCCATCGACGCACGCAACGCCTTCGTCATGGACAGCCTGCTGCAGGAGGTGACGCGCAGCGGCACGGCCGCGCGCGCCCAGGCCACGCTCAAGCGCCCCGATCTCTACGGCAAGACCGGCACCACCAACGATTCCGTGGATGCCTGGTTCGCCGGCTTCCAACCCACGCTCACCGCCGTCACCTGGATAGGCTACGACCAGCCGCGCAACCTGGGCAGCCGCGAGACCGGCGGCGGCCTGGCGCTGCCGATCTGGATCAGCTTCATGGACAAGGCCCTCAAGGGCGTGCCGGTGGCCGAGCCCACCGTGCCGCCGGGCGTGGTGAACGTCAGCGGCGAATGGTTCTATGACGAGTACGCGCGCAACAGCGGCATTGCCAGCCTGGGCATGGAGGCAGCGCCCAGTGCCACCGCCCCGGGCCCGGCGCCCGCACCCGAGGAGCGCAGCCGCATCCTGGACATGTTCCGCAATTGATGCCCCCAGCTGTCAGGCGCTGAAAGTCAGCGCCTGACCCGCCTGGGCGCTGGCGTCGCGGCTCAGGGCCGCGAAAAACTCACCCGCGCCCTTGGTGTCCATCCAGCACCCGTCATCAAAACGATAGTGGTAGCCCCCCGACTGCGCGGCCATCCAGACCTCGTGCAGCGGCCGTTGCAGGTTGATGACGATCTGGCTGCGGTTACGAAAGGCGATGCTCACCATGCCGCCCGAGCGCTGGCTGTCCAGGTCGGCGTCGGTCTCGTCGTTGATGCGGTCGCAGGCCTGCTCCACGGCCAGCAGAAGTTGCTCGGCGCGATCCATGAATTCAAGGTCGGTCATTACAATTTGCGAATGTTGAGAGCTCGCCAAATTCTAGTCAGGACGATTGCCCTTGCCTTGAGCACGGCAGCCCTGGGCTGCGGCCAGCGCGGCCCGCTGTACCTGCCGACCGATGCGGCGGCGGCGCAGCGCGCCAGCCTGCCCGAAACGCTCAACCCGGCCGCCACGCGCGCGCCGGCGCCCGCCACACCATCCACCGCACCATCGTCCCATCCATGACCTCCCGCCCCCTGCCCGGCCATCCCCAGCTGCATTACCGCGACGACGCCCTCTACCTCGAAGACCAACGCCTGTCAGACCTGGCGCGCGAACATGGCACGCCGCTGTATGTCTACTCACAGGCGGCCATGCTGCAGGCGCTGGCTGCCTACCAGCGCGGCTTTGCCGGACGCAAGGTGCAGATCTGCTATGCCATGAAGGCCAATTCGTCGCTGGCCGTGCTGCAGCTGTTCGCGCGCCATGGCTGCGGCTTTGACATCGTCTCGGGCGGCGAGCTCGAGCGCGTGATCGCCGCCGGCGGCGACCCGGGCAAGGTCATCTTCTCGGGCGTGGGCAAGACGCGCGCCGAGATGCGCCAGGCGCTGCAGGCCGGCATTGGCTGCTTCAACGTGGAGAGCGAGGCCGAGCTGGAGGTCTTGAGCGCGGTCGCCCAGTCCATGGGCCTGCGCGCGCCGGTGAGCATCCGCGTGAACCCGAACGTGGACGCCAAGACCCACCCCTATATCTCCACCGGGCTGAAGGACAACAAGTTCGGCATCGCCCACGAGCGCACCGTGGCCACCTACCAGCGCGCGGCGCAGCTGCCCGGCCTGCGCGTGGTCGGCATAGACTGCCACATAGGCTCGCAGATCACCGAGGAGTCGCCCTACCTGGACGCCATGGATCGCCTGCTGGACCTGGTGCAGGCCATAGAGGCGGCGGGCATCGCCATCCAGCACCTAGACTTCGGCGGTGGCCTGGGCATCGACTACAACGGCGACCGCCCGCCCGCGGCCGATGCGCTGTGGGCCCAGCTGCTGGCCAAGCTGGATGCGCGCGGCTACGGCCAGCGCCAGCTGATGATAGAGCCCGGCCGCTCCCTGGTGGGCAATGCCGGCGTGTGCCTGACCGAGGTGCTGTATCTCAAGCCCGGCGAGCACAAGAACTTCTGCATTGTCGATGCCGCCATGAACGACCTGCCGCGCCCGGCGATGTACCAGGCCTACCACGGCATCGTGCCGCTGGAGGCCGGCGCCACCGGCCAGGCGGCCCAGGTCTACGACGTGGTCGGCCCGATCTGCGAGAGCGGCGACTGGCTGGGGCGCGAGCGCAGCCTGAGCGTGGCCCCGGGCGACCTGCTGGCCGTGCTCTCCGCGGGGGCGTATTGCAGCTCCATGGGCAGCACCTACAACACCCGGCCGCGCCCGGCCGAGCTGCTGGTGGACGGCGCCGGGACGCACCTGATACGCACGCGCGAGGGCATCAGCGACATCTACCGCAACGAGCGGTTGATTCCCGCCAAGGCCTGAGCGCCATCACGACAATAAATAGCTGTAGCGCTTATCTGATAAGCGCCATAAGCTATTGTAAAGATAGTGAATTGCGGCGCAGATAGCGCCCCAGCCGCGCCAGCAGCAGCACGGCAATGATGGCGGCGTACAGCGCCACCTCGGCAAAGTCGTTCTTGCCGGCGCGCATCCAGAAGAAGTGCAGCAACGCCAGCAGCGCGACCAGGTACACGCTGCGGTGCAGCTGCTGCCAGCGGCGCGCGCCCAGCCAGCGTATGGCGCGATTGAATGAGGTGGCGGCGAGCAGCAGCAACAGCACGAACATGCACATGCCCACCAGGATGAAGGGCCGCTTGGCCACGTCGTGCGCTATTTCGGCCCAGTCGAACCCCATGTCGAAGCCGGTGTAGCACAGCAGGTGCAGCAGCGCATAGCAGAAGGTGTACACGCCCAGCATGCGCCGAAAGCGCGCCAGCGCCGGCAGCGCCAGCGCCTGGCGCAGCGGGGTCACGGCCAGGGTCAGGCACAGCAGGCGCAGCGTCCAGTCGCCCAGGGAGCGGATCAGCGCCTCCGCCGGGTTGGCGCCCAGGTGGTCGAACGCCGCCGCATACACCAGCCAGGCCAGCGGCAGCAGGCACAGGCCATGCAGCACCGGCTTGGCCGCCGGGTGCAGCAAAGCCCGGGCCAGCGCCGCGCGCGGCCCGCTGGCGAGGCCACGGCCAGCAGACGGTGCGTACGCCATCAGTAGAACTTCTTCAGATCCATGCCGGCGTAGAGCTGGCCCACCTCGGCCTCGTAGCCGTTGAACGGCAGGGTCTTGCGCCGCTTGGCGAACAGGCCGTCCTCGCCTATGCGCCGCTCGGTGGCCTGGCTCCAGCGCGGGTGATCCACCGCCGGGTTGACGTTGGAGTAAAAGCCGTATTCGTTGGACGCGGCCTTGTTCCAGGCGGTGGCGGGTTCTTTTTCGGTGAAACGGATCTTGACGATGCTCTTGGCGCTCTTGAAGCCGTATTTCCAGGGCACGACGATGCGCACCGGGGCGCCGTTCTGGTTCGGCAGCAACTCGCCATACATGCC
>JAFEES010000175.1 GCA_018240995.1 Pseudomonadota bacterium
TCTCGTGTCCGGCTTCTGGGGGGCGGTGGTGGCGGCACTGGCCACCTTCGTGCCGTGCTACCTGTTCACCGTCATCCCGGCTCCTTACTTCAAGAAGTACGGCAAGCGCCCTGATGTGATCGCCTTCGTCGATGGCGTGACAGCGGCGGCCATCGGCTCGATTGCCGGCGCGGTGGTCGTGATCGGGCAGCGCTCGATCACGGACTGGATCACGGCGGCGCTGGCCTTGGCGACGGCTGCCGTGCTGTGGCGCTTCAAGAAGATTCCCGAGCCGGCCATTGTGGCGGTGGCTGCCGTCATCGGGCTGGTCGTGCACCCACTGGTCACACGCATCTGACAGGAACTCCACCATGCAATGGATCACCCGCGAACGCCCGAAGATCGACCGCATCGCCTGTCCCTGGCTGATCGCGCGTTTCATCGACAAGGAACCTGAGTTCCTCTATGTACCGGCCGGCGAGGTGCTGAGCACTGCCACGGCTACCGGCGCCATTCCCTACGACATCCCGAATGTCGAGCTGAGCCATGTGGGCGAGCTGTGCAGCTTCGATGCTTTCCTGGCGAAGTACCAGCTCCACCATCCGGCGCTGGATCAGTTGGCCGGGATCGTGCGCGGCGCCGACACCTCTCGGCTGGACCTGACGCCGCAGTCGGCCGGGCTCTATGCGCTCTCGCTCGGGCTGTCGCACAACTTCAGCGACGACCACGAGATGCTCCGCCACGGCATGGTCATGTACGACGCGCTCTATGCGTGGTGCCGCGCCTGTCAGGCCGAAACGCACAACTGGCCACCGACGATGACCGCCTGACCCGCCATGCAGAGTACATCTCGCAGGGCGGCCACCGCCCGGCACCTCGTGCGCCTTGCCATCGCCGCGACCTTGTTGCCTGCGCTGGCCGCGACTGCCAAGGAGGTGGCGCTGACCGGCCCGCAGATCAGTGCCGCCATCAGCGGCAAGTACGTAACCGACGAGCACCACTGGGGACACAGATATTTTGCGGACGGGCGCGTCGAGCGCTCGGAGAACGGCCGCCAGCGGACGGCGCGCTGGTCGGTCAAAGGCAACCGGCTCTGCCTGCTGCAGCCAGAAGTCAGCAAGGACGAGCCGATCTGCTACAGCGTCCTGCGTGACGGGCAGGAACTGCAATACAAGGACGATGCGCAGTACGTGGTGTTCCGGGGCGTCATCCGGCCGATGCCCAAGCGCGAACCATGACCCGTGGTGCAACCGCCTAGAGATGCGGTTGGAGCCACCACCAAGCTGCGGTGCCGACGGTCAGCCACACCAACACAACAAGCACTATCCCTAGCCGGCTCCGGGGCTTGGCGCCGTTAGCCTGCATCCAGGCATCCGCCTGGCTGCGGCACTCCGCAAGGATTTCGGGCGGCAACAGCCTGATGGTCAGCCAGATCAGGACAGGCAACAGAATCACATCGTCCACATAGCCCAGCACGGGAATGAAGTCCGGGATCAGGTCGATGGGGCTCAGCGCGTAGGCCACCACGAAGACCCCGAGGGCTTTCGCATACCAGGGTGTACGGGGATGCTTGCCTGCGAACCACAGCGTCACGCCGTCACGCTTGATCCGCTTGGCCCAGGCTTTCAGGGACGCGCCGATGCTCATGCAGCTCGCCGCTGCACCTCGACCGTGACATGCGACAGCTCGTGGATGTGCGCCAGCAGCGCCTTGTAGTGCGCAGGCTCCTTCGGCTCCCGGGCCATCAGCGAGACGATGGCCGCGAAATGCCCCGGCCCCACCTGCCAGACATGCAGGTCGGTGACCAGGCTTCCCGTGGGCTCCATCGCCTCCCGGATCTCCTGCCGCACTTCCTCACCTTCGGCTGCGGCATCGAGCAACACACTGCCAGAGTCCTTGATCAGTCCCCACGACCAGCGGGCAATCACCAGCGCACCGACAACGCCCATGAGTGGATCGGCCCACAGCCAGCCGTAGCTGCGGCCGACCAGCAGCGCGACGATGGCCAGCACGGAGGTCAGCGCATCGGCCAGTACATGGAGGTAGGCAGCGCGCAGGTTGTTGTCGCGGCTCTTGCCGGGCGCGTGGTGGTCGTGATCGTGGCCGTGGCCGTGGTGATGATCGTGCTCGTGAGCATGGTGGTGGTGCCCATGATGATGACCGTGGTGCGCGTGGTCGTCCTTCAGCAGCCACGCGCAGACCAGGTTGATGGCCAGCCCGACGGCCGCTACGGCGATCGCCTGGTTGAAATCAATGTGGATCGGCTGGGTCAGCCGCACCAGGCTTTCCCAGGCGATCAACAGCGCAATCAGGGCCAGCACGATCGCGCTGGCAAAGCCGGCCAGATCGCCGAGCTTGCCCGTGCCGAAGGTGAAGCGCGGATTGCCCGCGTGCTTGCGCGCGAAGCGGTAGGCCAGCGCGGTGATCAGCATCGCGCCGGCATGGGTGGACATGTGCCAGCCATCGGCCACCAGCGCCATCGAGCCGTAGATCGTGCCCGCGATGATCTCCACCAGCATCATGCTGGCCGTGAGGGCGATCACCAGCCACACCTTGCGCTCGTTGCGCTGGTGGTCGGTGCCCAGGAAGAAGTGGTCGTGTGCGGACGCGGCAAGTGGAGTGGTCGTGGCGCTGGTCATTCGTGGTTTCCAAAGTGAGTGCGGTCTGCGGGCGACGGGTTTATTTCATGTAGGCCCGGATGACTTCGATCATTTCCTCGCCGCCCTGGTGGCGCTCCTTGTCGGTCGCCGGCGCGATGACGTGCTCGCGCAGGTGGTCTTCCATCACCTCCGCAGTCAGGCCGCTGACCGCGCCGCGCACGGACGCGATCTGGCGCAGCACCTCGACACAGGCCGCATCCGCTTCCAGGGCGCGTTCGATGCCTTCAAGCTGTCCCTTGATGCGGCGGACGCGCGCGATCAGCTTGGCTTTTTCTCGTGAGGTATGGGACATGGCAGAGCGTAAAATATAATCTAGGGGGCTATATTAAATAAATAACGCCTGTCACCGAGACAGATTCGGTCAAAACATGACTGTGCGGATGGTCTTCGGATCAAGCAGTGGCTGACGGCGTTGTGTAATGACGTACCCTGAGACGTGTTCGGCCACGACTGCTTCCTGAATCGGCCTGGCGAGAGCAGGCCGGATTTCCGAGACACTGTCTGGGAAATTGCCAAAGCGAAGGATGTGGTTGCCAGCCCCCAAAACCCGGAAGGAAATTCGCCAGACAGCGTCTGGCGAATGAATTGAAGGGAGGACAGTAATCGTCGTATCAGTGATACGACAATCTCGGTTCGTACCCCGAGCCAACTGCGCATCGAATGCCTGCACCGTCTCCAGGCGGGCAACGCCCACAGCACACAGCGCAGCCAATTCGCCTCGCAGGGATTCAGTGATCGGGCGGTGTTTCGCACCCTCGAATGCTTGCGCCCCCTGCCGGATTGGGAGGCGAACCAACCCCTGGGAACGATGCGTCAACCCAAGGTACCGGTGCCGGGTTGTGGGGATGGTGGGTGCCCCTCATCAGCGCAGGATCTTGTCCAGCGCCTTGCCTTTGGCAAGCTCGTCGATCAACTTGTCCAGGTAGCGGATTTTCTGCATCAGCGGGTCTTGCACTTCCTCCACGCGCACACCGCACACCACGCCCTTGATGAGCACTGCATTCGGATGGATGGCAGGCGCCTGAGCGAAGAATGTTTTGAAGTCACTGTGCTGGTCGATATGCGCGTCCAGCCCGGCTTGGTCGTAGCCTGTCAGCCAGCGGATGATCTGATCCACCTCGTCCTTGGTTCGGCCCTTGCGCTCGGCCTTCTGAACGTACAGCGGGTGCACCTTGGAAAACGCCGTGTTGAAAATTCGATGTTCGGCCATCGTCATACCGCCACCGAGATGCCGGCCGCGTGCGCCCGCCGCGCGGGCTGCACCACGATCTTGACCTGCTGATCCAGCGACACCAGCGCCTGCATCAGCCGCTCCAGCGAGATATTCTGTAGCTTGTAGCGGCGCACCTGCGACACCTTGGGCTGGGTCATGCCCGTGATCGCTGCGGCTTCGGTCTGGCTCAGGCCGCGTTGGTCGATCAGGGTGTTGAGCTTGAGGGCGAGCGCGGCCTTGGCCGTCAGCTCCTCGGCGTCGTCAAAGCCCAGGTCTGCCAGCACATTGGCGGTGCCTTCGGGATGGTCGATACGGGTCATCATCTATCTCCCGCTCGCTCCGTAGCGGGCGAGCACTGCCTTCAGCCGCTTCTCGATCAGCTCCACGTCCGGCTGCGGCGTGGCGATGCCGGACTTGGATTTCTTCTGGAACGCATGCAGCACGTGCACCGCATCGCCCACCTTCACGGTGTAGACCGCCCGGAAGGTATCGCCCCGGTGGTCTTCCACCAGTTCGTACACGCCGGAACCCAGCCCCTTCCAGGGTTTGGCTGAATCCGGCGTGCTGCCCAACTGGACGATGAACAGCGCCACGCCCATGTCTTTCTGCACGTCGATGGGGAACTCCTTGAAGTCCTTTTTCGAGGAGCCTTCCCAATACAGCAGCTTGCGCTTTTGCTCCATGATTATATCCGTTCAGATATAGAAAGCAATTCCGCGGTTCATGCGGCCGCCGCCTCTGCCGGCGTGCTGCGCCGCGCGCCCGTGATGGCCCGTCGCCGGCTGGCCACCAGTTCGGCCGCTTCGCGCACCGGCTTGTCCTCGGTGTGGACGTAGCGCATGAACATCGCCACGGTCTTGTGCGCCGTCAGCGCCATGCCGACCTTCACCGGAATCCCGGAGTTGGCGATGTCGGTCGCGGAGCGGTGCCGGATGCCGTGCGTGCCGACGTGGGTCACGCCTGCCGCTTTGAGGGTGCGGCTCCAGCCGTTGTAATACTCGCCATCGGTCAGATGCCGGTTGGCATGATTCGGAGACGGAAGGACGTAAGGGCAGCCTTCACGCCGGGGCGCCGTCGAGAGCAGCCGATAGGCTTCCTCGCTCAGGGGCTTGGACATGCCGCCGGTCTTGCTGTCGGGCCAGACCACGCGCCGGTTCTCGAAGTCCACCCAGTCCCATTGCAGCGAGACAATCTCGGAGAGACGCGCCGCGAACTCGAATTGCAGCCGGATCGCCAGCGGGATGACGTAGTTCTCCAGCCCCTCGGCCTCGATCTGGGCAAGCTGGCGGAATAGCTTGCCCATCTCCTCGTCGCTGATGAGGTGGGTAGCCTTGCCGTTGGGGAACATCGGAACGTGGCGGCACGGGTTGGTGCCGTCAGGACGGTGGCCCCACACCTCGGCCAGGTTGAACATCTTGCGCAGGACGCTGAACGTGCGGTTCGCGTCCGCGGGCTTGTGCGCCATCTTCTTCATTGCTCCGGCGATGTCCGGGCGCTTCACGTCCTGCACTTTCATGCGGCCCAGCATCGGGATGATGTTGCGGTCGATGACGCTCTGGTAGCCTTCCTGGGTGCTGGGCTTGTTGCGCTGCTTGGAGTGGTCCTCCATGAACTTCTCGCACAGCTCGGCAACCGTGGGAGCTTTGCGCGCCGCCGCCTTGTCGGCGGCCGGATCGCCGCCCCGGCGCACCTGTGCCAGCCACTCCTGGGCCAGGGAGCGGGCCTGCTCCACGGTCAGTTCCCCATACAAGCCCAGGGCGGGCTTGCGGCGTTCGCCAGCGTTCGTGCGGTACTGCAGCATGAACACCTTGCGGCCCGCCGGTGTAATCTTGCACAGGAAGCCGGGCACCAGGGTGTCCCGCAGTTCGACGGGCTCCGCCTGGGGTTGCGCCGCATCGACGGCGGATTTGGTGAGCTTGATTTTGGCCATGATGACTCCTCGAAAGACCCGTTTTGCAGGGGCCACATGGGAGCCATGAGGTCACGTGCCGGGTCTGGTTTCAGAAAGCACCGGCATATGATGAACGCGCCTAAGTTATTGATAAACCTGCCATATCGGGCTTGGGCGTAGTCCAGCGGAATGCCGTGCTGGAGTCATCGTGAAATAAAAAATTTCCCGCCTGAAGTTGCAAAGTTGTTAAAAACCGATGTATACTTCAAGG
>JAFEES010000176.1 GCA_018240995.1 Pseudomonadota bacterium
ACCCCCCATCGTCGTTGCAAATACTCGCCATAGCCCGAGCTATGGCTGCGTTTTGGGCCTACCGGCGTTTTGACGCACCCCTCGGGCACGGGCAATTTCCTCTCATACTCTGACGGGCGCACATGGGCATCCTGGTCAATATCCACCCCGACATGGGCGCACCCATCGCCGCCGCGCTGCGTGCGCAGGCGCCCGGGGAAACCATCTGGGAGCGGCGCGACCAGGCCGCCCCCGCCGAGGTCGAGGCCATGCTGGCCTGGAGCCTCAAGCCCGGCGCGCTCGCCGCCTATCCGAACCTGCGCCTGCTGTGCGCGGCGAGCGCCGGCGTGGACAAGCTGCTGCTGCCCGACATGCCCGCGGGCCTGGCGCTGGTACGCACCGTGGACCCGCAGCAGCATGTGGAGATCGCCCAGTATGTGCTGGGCGCCACGCTGCGCCATACGCGCGAGTTCGAGCTGTTGGCCGCGCAGCAGGCGCGGGGCGAATGGCTGCGCCGCCCGGTGCGCGCGGCCGCACAGTGCCGCGTGGGCATCCTGGGCCTGGGGGCCGTGGGCCGTTACGTGGCCGCCGCCGTGCAGGCCGTGGGCTACCCCGTGGCCGGCTGGAGCCGCAGCGTCCGCCAGTTGCCGGGTGTGGCCACGTATTGCGGCGCCGAGGGCTTGCATCAGATGCTGAGGCAAACCGACATCCTGGTCTGCGCCCTGCCGCTCACGCCCGGCACGCGCGACCTGCTGAATCGCGCCCGCTTGTCGCTGCTGCCCCAGGGGGCGTATGTCATCAACGTGGGCCGCGGCGAGCAGGTGGTGGAGCCAGACCTGCTGGAGCTGCTGGATGCGGGCCATCTGGATGGTGCGGCGCTCGACGTGCTGCGCGAGGAGCCGCCCGCCGTGGGCCATGCACTCTGGTGTCACCCCAAGGTGTTCGGCACGCCGCACATCGCCGCCCAGGCATCGGCCGACACCATTGCGCGCCAATGCCTGGACAACCTGCGCCGGCTGCGGACCGGCCAGGCCGTGCGCAACGCCGTGGACTTATCGCTGGGCTATTGAGCTGCTTTTGGTACGGCGCGTCGGCGCGGCATACACAAAAGCAATCGTTGCAGTCGATTTAGGTATTGGACGCGAGCGCCATCCGCGGCCCACAATGGCTCGCAGGCCACCGGCCGCAGATAGCTATTTCAAGGAGACAAAAGCACATGAAGCATTCATCACGCCGCCAATGGATGACCCACACCCTGGCCATGGCCGGCGCGCTGGCCGCGCCGCAATGGGCCCTGGCACAGGCCAAATACCCGGCCAAGCCGGTGCGCGTCATCGTCCCCTTCCCGGCCGGCGGCACCACCGACATCGTGGCGCGCCTGGTGCTGCAAAAGCTGGGCGAGCAGGTGGGCCAGTCCTTCATCGTGGACAACAAGGGCGGCGCCAACGGCATGATTGGCACGGCCGAGGCCGCGCGCGCCGCGCCCGACGGCTACACCCTGCTGCTGAACACCGCCGGCGCGCAGACGCTGAGCCCGGTGATCTACAAGGCCAACTACGAGGCCCTGGCCAGCTTCGAGCCCATCACGCATATCTGCGACGTGAGCTTTATCGTCATCGCGCGCAAGGAGCTGCCGGTGAGCAACATGCAGGAGCTGATCAAGCTGGCGCATGGCGGCAAGCCGCTGTCCATGTCGTCGGGCAGCGCCATGATCAACCTGATGAGCGAGGAGTTCAAACGCCTCATCAAGGCGCCGCAGATCATCAACGCCCAGTACAAGGGCACGTCCCCGCAGATGCAGGCCGTGGTCTCGGGCGAGGTGGATTTCTCGCTGGACTCGTTCGCTTCGGTGGAGATGATCCGCGCCGGCCGCGTAAAGCCCCTGGGCGTGCTGTCGGCGCAGCGCGCCGCGTCCTTCCCCGATGTGCCCACGCTCAAGGAGCAGGGCGTGGAGGGCATGGACTTCGCCTCCTGGGCCGGCCTGCTGGCGCCCAAGGGCACACCCAAGGAAATCGTGGACTACCTTGCCGAGCAGATGGACAAGGTGATGCAGATGCCCGACGTGATCGCCAAGCTCAAGTCCTACGACTACTTCCCGCGCCGCAGCACGCGCGCGGAGTTCGCCAAGCTGATCGACTCGGACAACAAACGCTGGCAGCGCATCGTGGCCGAGACGGGGTTCAAGATTAATTGAGGCAACAGGGCGGCGTTACGCCGCGCCGCCCGAACCGCGCGCGCCCGAGGATGGAATCGGCAGCCCGAGGATGGCGCAGGCCACGGCCTCGCCGACCTTGATGCCGTCCACGCCGGCCGAGAGGATGCCGCCGGCGTAGCCCGCGCCCTCGCCCGCCGGGTACAGGCCGGCGGTGTTCAGGCTCTGGAAGTCGTCGCCGCGGTCTATGCGCAGCGGGGCCGAGGTGCGTGTCTCCACGCCCGTCAGCACCGCGTCCTGCATGTCGTAGCCGCGAATCTTGCGCGCAAACGCCGGTAGGGCCTCGCGCATGGCGGCGCTGGCGTAGGCGGGCAGGGCCTCGTGCAGGTCGATCAGCGTGACGCCGGGCTGGTAGGACGGCTGCACCTCGCCCAGCGCCGTGCTGGCGCGCCGGGCCAGAAAGTCGCCCACGCGCTGGGCCGGGGCGTTGTAGTTGCCGCCGCCCAGGACAAAGGCGCGCGCTTCGAGCTGGCGCTGCAGCACGATGCCGGCCAGCGGGTGCGTCTGGTGCGCGGCCAGCGTCTCCACGCCGTGCGTGGCACCCAGCATGGCCTCGAAGGCGGCGGGGTCGCGCGGGTAGTCGGCCGGCTCCACGCCTACCACCATGCCGGCGTTGGCGTTGCGCTCGGCGCGCGAATACTGGCTCATGCCGTTGGTGACCACGCGGCCCGGCTCGCTGGTGGCGGCGACCACCGTGCCGCCGGGGCACATGCAGAAGCTGTACACGGTGCGGCCGCTTGCCAGTCCGCTCGTTGCGTGGTGCACCAGCTTGTAGTCGGCCGCGCCCAGCAGTGGGTGGCCCGCATCCTTGCCCCAGCGCGCGCGGTCGATCACGCCCTGCGGGTGCTCGATGCGCACGCCGATGGAAAACGGCTTGGCCTGCATCGCCACGCCGCGTGTGTGCAGCATGGCAAAGCTGTCGCGCGCGCTGTGGCCCAGGGCGATGACGGCGTGGTTCGTGGCCAGCTCGTAGTCTTGGCCCGTGCTTAAGTCGTGCACGCGCAGGGCGCGCAGCTGGCGGCCCTGCAGCACCACGTCGCTCACACGCTGCTCGAAGCGCACCTCGCCGCCCAGGGCGATGATCT
The DNA here is from genome assembly GCA_018240995.1 of Pseudomonadota bacterium. Classification (GTDB taxonomy): domain Bacteria; phylum Pseudomonadota; class Gammaproteobacteria; order Burkholderiales; family Burkholderiaceae_C; genus Alicycliphilus. Next base: position 3,277 of record JAFEES010000176.1, read on the forward strand.
GCGCGCGCAGCTGCTGCACCATCTTCACCAGGCGGAAGGTGCCTATGTGCGGGTGGGCTGCGTACAGGATCTCGGGCGGAGCGCCGGCGGCGACGAACTCCTGCAGCACCTTGCGCCCCAGGTGGCGCGGATCCTTGATCTGGCTGTAGAGCTTGCCGTCGGAAAACGTGCCGGCGCCGCCCTCGCCGAACTGCACGTTCGATTCGGGGTTCAGCTCGCGTTTGCGCCACAGGCCCCAGGTGTCTTGCGTGCGCTCGCGCACGGCCTTGCCGCGCTCCAGCACGATGGGCCTGAGGCCCATTTGCGCCAGCACCAGCGCGGCGAAGATGCCACAGGGGCCGAAGCCCACGACCACGGGGCGCTCGGCGAGGCCGGCCGGGGCCTGGCCCACCGGGCGCCAGGCCATGTCGGGCGTGGGATGGATGTGCGGGTGGCCGGCGTGGCGCGCCAGCAGGGCGTCTTCATGTGCCGCATCGGCCAGCGCCAGATCGACGATGTACACGGCCAGCAGCTCGGCCTTGCGCGCATCGAAGCTGCGCTTGTGCACCTGCAGCGTGGCGATGGCCTCGGGCGCGATGCCCAGCGCCTGTGCGGCCAGGGCGCGCAGCGCGGCATCGGGGTGTTGTTCGGGTTCCAGCGGCAGCGCGGCCAGGGGCAGGCGCAGTTCGGACAGGCGGAGCATGGTCGGGTGGGCCCGTGGCTATCGGGCAGGGGATGAAAAGAGCGCGGATTGTAGGGCGCGGCATGCGCTACACATGGTTGCAAGGTTGCGTGCAAAACGTCATCCGGCTGGCTCGGGCGCTCGTTGAGGAAGCAAGCCAGGCGTGTTGTCTGGCTACCAACCTCAGCGTGAAGGATTTTTCCATGACCAAGCTTTTCGCAGCCCTGCTGGCCGGTTTCTTTGCAGTGTCCTCGTTCGCCCAGGCGCCTGCAGCACCTGCCGCCGCTCCCGCTGCGGCTGCTGCGCCGGCCGCCCCGGCCGAGGCCAAGCCTGCTGCCGCGGCCCCCGCCGCAGCCGCCAAGGAAGACACCAAGCACGCCACCGGCAAAGTGCATGCCAAGACGGAGCCCAAGGCCAGGAAGATGCATGTCGTGAAGAAGACGCACAAGGCCAAGGCAGAAGCTGCCGCTTCCGCAGCCGCGGCCATGCCCGCAGCCAAGTAAGGCGTCATCAAGCCACAAAAAAAGCCCGCGCGAGCGGGCTTTTTCATTGGCCGCATCAATAGCCGGGGTCGAAACCGAAGGTGAAGCAGGCGGCATCCAGCGCCGCTTCCTCGCGCAGGCGCTCGCGTTCGGCGCGTATCCAGGGCTTGAGCGCGGCGGGGTCATCGCGCAGCCTGCGCAGCTGTGTTTGCAGCTGGATGGTGTCGTAACGCAGCTGCTGCAGCGTGCTGCGCAGCAGGGGCAGGAGCTGTTGGGGCTTGCCGGCGCGCAGTTCGTTGTGACCGAACTCCATGTAGAAGTGGTGCTGGAGCATTTCGCGCTCCTGCTCCAGTTCGCGCAGCTGCTCGGCCAGCACGCGGTTGTAGTGCTTCAGGCGTTCTTCGCTCAGGCCGGCGATGTGCTGGGTGTCGATCTGCTCGATTTCCAGCTGCAGTTGCAGCAGGTCGAGCAGCTTGTTGGCGGCATAGGCCTGGTTCACGCGCTGCATCAGCGCCGTCTTGCGCTCGCGCTCCACGGGGTCGCTCTCGCGGTCGGGGTGCAGGCTGCTGGCCAGCTTGCGATAGATCTCGCGCACCGATTGCGTGGCCTGGGCGGCTTCCTCCTGCGCCTTGCGCTCGCGCGCGCTGGGTTTTTTGGCGCGCCGCGCGCCTTGCCGGGCGGCGCGCTCGGCTTCGGCCTGGGCCTGTTGTTCTTCCTGCGCCGCGAATTGCGCCTGCAGGTGACGCATCATGGCCTCTTCGTCATTGATATCCACGCCCTCTAGATCGATGCCGAACATGGCCTGGGCGGCGCTGCGGGCCTGTTCCTTGGCATCCGCCTGGCCGGTGGCGAAGTTCACGTCGGCGTAGCGGTCGTGGATCTCGGTCATGGCCTGGTGCGTGGCCTCGTCGTCGGCGCTCTCGGCCAGCTCCCAGGCCAGGTCGGCAATGATCTCGCGCAGCGCGGTGCGCTCGGCCTTGGTCAGGCCCTTGCGGCCGTAGGCCTGCTGATCCAGCCACTGAAGCTGCTCGCGCTCCACGGCCAGGTGTTCGCGCAGCTGCGGCAGGAATTCATTGCCGTGGCGCACCCGGTAGGCGTTCACGGCCTCGTCCCATTGCACCAACAGCTCGCGCTGCGTGGCGATGCGCTTGGTCAGGGAGTTGAATTTTTTCTGCTGCGCACCCAGTGGCGCCTGTGGGTGCGCCGCAGGAATGTGGATCGGTAGGTGTTTGCGCGTTGGGGTCATGGTGCCGTGATTGTGCCAATGCGCCATGGCCCCGGCGCCGTCGCGGCATCAGGCGGGCAGGAAGCCCTCCACCGACAGGTAGCGCTCGCCGGTGTCGTAGTTGAAGCCCAGCACGCGGCTGCCGGCGGGCAGATCGGGCAGCTTTTGCGCAATCGCCGCCAGCGTGGCACCGCTGGAGATGCCCACCAGCAGGCCTTCCTCGCGCGCTGCGCGGCGTGCGTATTCGCGCGCCGGCTCGGCGTCGATCTGGATCACGCCGTCCAGCAGGCTGGTGTCCATGACCTTGGGGATGAAGCCGGCGCCCAGGCCCTGGATCGGGTGCGGGCCGGG
>JAFEES010000177.1 GCA_018240995.1 Pseudomonadota bacterium
GACCTTGTAGATGATGTCGGTGAAGCCGAAGTCCTTGTAGACCGTCTGCAGCAGCGCGGTGTAGGCCGTGCATTCGGGGAGTATCTGGTCTTCGGTGCAGAAGATGTGGCCATCGTCCTGCGTGAAGCCGCGCACGCGCATGATGCCGTGCAGGCCGCCGGTGGGCTCGTTGCGGTGACATTGGCCGAATTCGCCATAGCGCAGCGGCAGGTCGCGGTAGCTCTTGATGCCCTGCTTGAAGATCAGGATATGGCCCGGGCAGTTCATCGGCTTCAGGGCGTAGTCGCGCTTTTCCGACTCGGTCGTGAACATGTTCTCGCGGTACTTGTCCCAATGGCCGGTCTTCTCCCACAGGCTCTTGTCCAAAATCTGCGGGCCCTTGACCTCCTGGTAGCCGTTGTTCTGGTAGACGCGGCGCATGTACTGCTCGACCTGCTGCCACAGCGCCCAGCCCTTGGGGTGCCAGAACACGGTGCCGGGCGAATGCTCGTCGATGTGGAACAGGTCTAGTTCGCGGCCCAGCTTGCGGTGGTCGCGCTTCTCGGCCTCCTCCAGCATGGTCAGGTAGTTCTGCAGCTCGTCCTTGCTGGCCCAGGCCGTGCCGTAGATGCGCTGCAGCATCTCGTTGCGGTGGTCGCCGCGCCAGTAGGCGCCGGCCACCTTCATCAGCTTGAAGAATTTCAGCTTGCCGGTGCTGGGGACATGAGGGCCGCGGCACAGGTCTTCAAACGCGCCCTCGCGGTACAGGCTTACGTCCTCGTTGCTGGGAATGCTGGCGATGATCTCGGCCTTGTAGTGCTCGCCCAGGCCCTTGAAGTAGGCCACGGCCTCGTCACGCGGCAGCACGCGGCGCACCACGGGTTCGTCCTTGGCGGCGAGTTCGGCCATGCGCTTTTCGATGGCCACCAGGTCTTCGGGCGTGAACGGGCGCTTGTACGAGAAGTCGTAGTAAAAGCCGTTCTCGATCACCGGGCCTATGGTCACCTGGGCGTCGGGGAACAACTCCTTGACGGCGTAGGCCAGCAGGTGGGCGGTGGAGTGGCGGATGACCTCCAGGCCGTCGGCGTCCTTGGCCGTCACGATGGCGAGCGGGCTGTCTTCGGTGATCTGGTAGCTGGTATCCACCACCTTGTCACCAATCTTGCCGGCCAGCGCCGCCTTGGCCAGGCCCGCGCCTATGGAGGCGGCGACCTCGGCCACCGTCACCGGGCCGGCGAATTCACGTTGGGAACCATCGGGCAGCGTAATGTGAAGCATGTGTGCAAATCCTTGTTCAACTGTAAGAGTCATGGTGCGCTCCCGGCCCCAAAAGCAAAAAGCGCGGAACACTGTCCGCGCTTGAATCATGGGTGAGAAATCTCGAGCAGGCGCGAACGGCCAGCCTCAGCGGCTGGTGGAGGTCTCCGTCGTAGTTCGCGGTGTCATAACCGACATTGCCTTTCTCGCCCTTGTTGCATTGGTAAAACGTGCATTTTAGCCTGCTGTGGAACAAACACCGGCTTACGGCGCGCGTGCCGCATCCACCAGCCGCTGCGTATAGGGGTGGCGCGGCGCATCCAGCACCTGCTGCACGCTGCCGGACTCGACCACCTCGCCGTCCTTCATGACGATGACCTCGTGCGCCATGGCGCGCACCACGGCCACGTCGTGGGTGATGAGCAGGTAGGACAGCGCATATTCCTTTTGCAGGCGCTGCAGCAGCGACAACACCTGCTGCTGGATGGTCACGTCCAGCGCGCTGGTGGGCTCGTCCAGCACCAGCAGCTGCGGCTGCACGATGAGGGCGCGCGCGATCGCCAGGCGCTGGCGCTGGCCGCCCGAGAATTCATGCGGGTAGCGCGACAGCAGGCCGGGGAATTGGGCCTCGGCCAGACCCACCTCGGCCAGCATGGCGGCCACGCGTGCGCGGCGCTGTGCAAGCGGCAGCGCGGGGGCGTGCACATGCAGGCCCTCGCCCACGATCTCCTCCACGGTCATGCGTGGCGACAGCGACGAGAACGGATCCTGGAACACCACTTGCACCTGCTGGCGCAGCTGCTGGTTATGGGCGCTGTTGCCGTGTGCGGGCTGCTGCCATTGCCGGCCCGCCACCCACAGCTCGCCACGCGCGGGCAGCAGGCCCAAGAGGGCCTGGGCCAGCGTGGACTTGCCCGAGCCCGATTCGCCCACCACGCCCAGCGTGCGCGCGCGCTGCAGGCGAAAGCCCACGCCGCTGACGGCCACGAACTCGCCTTTGGAAAACCAGCCACGAAATCCCGGCAACGGCACGGGATAAGCCACGCGCAGCCCCCCGGCCTGGGCCGCAGGCGTCGCGCCTTCAGCCACCAGCGCCTCGATCACGTCGCGCCGCGGCGTGCTGCCAATCAACCTGCGCGTGTAGGCGTGCTGCGGCGTGCCAAACACCTGGGCCACCGTGCCCTGCTCCACCAAAGCGCCCTGCTCCATCACGGCCACGCGGTCGGCAAAGCGGCGCACCAGCAGCAGGTCGTGCGTGATCAGCAACACCGCCATGCCGGTCTGGCGCTGCAGGTCGGACAGCAGATCGAGGATCTGGCCGCGCAGCGTGACATCGAGCGCCGTCGTCGGCTCGTCGGCCAGCAAGAGCTTGGGCCGCGACGCCAGGGCCATGGCGATCATGGCGCGCTGGCGCTGCCCGCCCGAGAGCTGGTGCGGGAAGCTGCCGGCGCGCCGCGCGGGTTCGGGGATGCCCGTGCTTGCTAATAATTCGATAGCTGCTGACGAGCTCTGCGCCTTCGTTAACGCCTGCTTCAGCATCAAGACCTCGGCCACCTGCTCGCCCACGGGCATGAGCGGGTTCAGCGCCGTCATGGGCTCCTGGAACACCATGGCGATGTCGCCACCACGCACGCCGCGCAACTCGCGCTCACTCAGTTGCAGCAGGTCGCGCCCGGCCATCAGCGCGCTGCCCGACAGCTGCGCGTCGCCGGCCAGGCGCAACAGCGCCAGCGCCGTCACCGTCTTGCCCGAGCCCGACTCGCCCACCAGGGCCAGCTTTTCGCCCGGTGCGATGTCGAAGCTCACGCCGTGCACCACCTGCTTGGCACCAAAGCGCACGCGCAAATCCTGCACCTGCAGCAGCGGGGGGGACTGGGGGTTCATAGGGGCAGTGGCGCGCATGTCAGTGATCCATAGCGCCGTGCATCGCACGCATCGCATGCAACTGGCGCGACCGAAGCGAGGGCCGCCGCGCAAGGGCCGCCCCGCCGCGCTGGCGGCGTTCCCCCTCCCGGCGAAGCCGAGAGAGGGGGGAAGGCGCGAAGCGACTCAGGGGGGTGTTCATTGCTTGCGCGGGTCGAGAGCGTCACGCAGCGCGTCGCCCATGAAGGTCAGCAGCAGCAGCGTGGTCACCAGCACCGCAAAGGTGAAGATGGAGATCCACCAGGCGTCGATGTTGTTCTTGCCCTGCGACAGCAGCTCGCCCAGGCTGGGTGTGCCCGGCGGCACGCCCAGGCCCAGGAAGTCCAGCGAAGTCAGCGCCAGAATGGCCGCGCCCATGCGAAACGGCAGGAAGGTGACCACCGGCGTCATGCTGTTGGGCAAGATGTGGCGCCAGATGATCTGGCCGCTCTTTACGCCCAGGGCGCGCGCGGCCTTCACGTAGTCGAGCTGGCGGTTGCGCAAGAATTCGGCGCGCACATAGTCCGACAGGCCCATCCAGCCGAACAGGCTCAGCAATACCAGCAGCAGCGCGATGCTGGGCGCAAACACGGCACTGAAGATGATCAGCAGGTACAGCTCGGGCATGGAGCCCCAGATCTCTATGAAGCGCTGGAAGGCCAGGTCGGTCTTGCCGCCGAAAAAGCCTTGCACGGCCCCCGCCGCCACGCCCAGCGCCACGCCCACCACCGTGAGCGCCATGCCAAACAGCACGCTGACGCGAAAGCCGTAGATCAACTGCGCCAGCAGGTCGCGCCCGCGGTCGTCCGTGCCCAGCCAGTTGTCGCGCGACGGGCCCGAGGGGTTGGGCGCCTTGGCAAAGTAGTTCAGCGTGTTGGCGCCGTAGGGGTTGAGCGTGTACAGCGCCCAGTTGCCGCCCTCGGTGATGCGCCGGCGCACATAGGGGTCGAGGTAGTCGGCGGGGGTCTGGAAGTCGCCGCCGAAGGTGGTCTCGGGGTAGTCCTTGAGCATGGGAAAGTAGGTCTGGCCTGCATAGCGCACGATAAGCGGGCGGTCGTTGCTGACCAGCTCGGCGCCCAGGCTGATGACGACCAAGATGCAGAACGCCACCAGGCTCCAGAAACCCAGGCGGTTGGCGCGAAAGCGCCGCCAGGCGCGGCGGCCGGGGGGCAGCGAGGCGGGGGACAGGGTGAGCTCAGGCATGGGCATCCCGCAGCAACAACCTCTTGCTGTATTGCAGGAACTCGTCCAGATGCCGCTCAATGATGGCCACGGTAATCGGCAACTGCAGCTTTTGGTAGTCGTGCACGGCAATGTTGCGAAACCCCACCATGCGCTGCAGTCCGTGGGCCAACGGCAGTTCGATCCAACCTCCCTGGGCGAGCAGCGCGAACACATCGCGGGCGCTTTGCGGCACGCCCAGGCGCTCGCGGCGGATCAGGTGCTGCCCCATGTCCAGCGCCGCCTCGCAGGCACGCTGGATATTCAGAATGGCGGCGTCCTGGCGCGTGAAATCGGCGCCAAAGCCGCCGGGGTCGGCGAAATATTCCTCGCGTGCGCGCTGCACGCAGCGTTCTATGGTCGCCGCCTTGTTGATGAGCACGTCATCGGCCATACACGGAACCTCTTTTCCCAATCTCGGCGAGCAGCGCGGCACGTGCGGCGTCCAGGGCTGTCTTTTCACTCAGAATGGCGCTCTCATACAGGGCGGCCTGGCCATCCAGCGCCCACCAGCGCTGGCCGGTGGTGATGATCTGGTACTGCAGCACCGTCGATGCGGCACGCAAATCGAGCAAGTCCACCGCGCAGCCCACGGTGTCGGCCAAGTCGCCCGCCAGGTCCCATAGCTGCAGCAGGTCGGCATAGCCCGCCACCAGCACGGCCATATCCAGGTCACTGTCGGGCCGCGCCTGGCCCTGCACCCGGCTGCCAAAACCGTAGACCGCCAGCAAACCTGGCACGTGTGCCTGCAGGAGCGCAACCAGCTGCTGGCGCTGCGCGGGTGTGGGGATTTGCTCTGGCTTGCCCATGACGGCTATCCCTTGAAAGGGTTAAGCAGGCCTATGCCGCAGCCGTCAAAGTCGCGCACGTTGCGCGTGACCAGGGTCAGGGCGTGGACTTGGGCGGTGGCGGCGATGAGCATGTCGGCCACATGGCGGACCTGACCACGCGTGGCCAAGCGGCCGCGCATTTCACCCGCGCCGCGGGCAATAGTTTCGTTCACCTCCAGCACCTGGACGCGCCTCAGAAATTGCTCAAACCATGCCAGCCTGGCAGGACGGGATTTGCGCGTGAGGCCATAAACAATCTCATGCACCGTAATGACCGAAACCAAGAGTCTTGCCTGCGAGGTTTCGGTTGCCAGCATCCAGGCCAACACGCCGGTGTCTGGGGTCTTGTACATCAGCTCGCTGATGACGTTGGTATCCACAAGCTGCATGCTCATTCGTCCCAGCGTGGGTCATCAAACGGATTGGGGCGGTCTGTGCGCGGCGGCAGTTCAATGCCATCCTCGCCCTCGGCAGCCAAAATGGCACGGATGTCGTCAAACAGCTCCATCAACGTGGGTTGCTTCCTCTGTGCCTGCCACGCCTTGAACTCCTCGTATTCCTGCGCCGAGATCAGCACCGCCACCGGCTTGTCGCGGTTGTAGATGGCCTGCGGCTCCTCGGCGGTGAGGCGCACCACCTCGGAGAACTGCTGCTTGGCGCTGGCGATGTTCCAGGTCATGATGGGCCTCCAATATGGACAAGTTGAACCTTAATTATGTCCATGTTGATTACAAACTTCAATCGAACTTCACGCGCGGGTCTACCCACACGTAGCACAGGTCGGAGATCAGCTTGGTCACCAG
>JAFEES010000178.1 GCA_018240995.1 Pseudomonadota bacterium
GATGGCCGATGCCGTTGCGGCCGTCGCCCGCGCCTGTCGCCAGTGGTCGGAATCCACTGCGCACGCGCAAAGCGTGGCCCCGTCCTGGTCGTAGAACACGGCCGGCCGGCCCTCCACCTTCGCCTCGATGCGCAGCGCCTTGGCAGGCAGGCCCAGCCCGTCCGCGATGACGGCCAGGGTGGCGCGCTGCAAGGCCAACTCTTCCCCCTTGGCGTCAATGAGCTGTGCCGCATGGGCGGCACTCAGGAAGAACGTCATCAGCGGGCCTACGGTGCGCGTGCCGCCGCTGGCAAAGCACACGTCGAAGGAACCGCCGCCCACGTGCGGATCGACGCCCTCCACGAGACGCCAGGGGTCAAGGCCCCATTCTTCGGATTGCGCGCTGTACCAGTAGGCCGGCGCGTCGCCGTTCAAGTCGCTGTCCGCGTACTCGCGCACCATGACAGCCACGCGGCCAGTGGTCGGCTCCACGAAGCCAGGCGGGTAGGGGAGGGTCTGCTTTGCCATGTCAAAGCCCTTTCGGTTTGTAGATCGAAACGAAGTAGGTGATCGCGGTCAGTGCCGCGAAGTACGCCAGGAACGACCAGCCGGCATACACGCCAGGCGTGTTCCAGTGGTAGAGCATCCGCACGAACTGGAAGAAGGTGATGATCGCCAGCACCCACTTGAGCACCGGCCAGACCAGCACGGTCGCCACCCATACGAACTTGACCAGGCCGGCCACCAGGCCCCGGCCTTCGGCCTTGGGTGCGGCAGGCGCAGCAGCGGGCGCGGCAGGCTGCACCGGCTCGGGAGCCGGCGGCTTGCTCGCCCTGGGGAACTTGACGATGTTGGACATGGCTTGACCCTCCACGCGGTTACGTGTTGAATGCTGGATGCTCCCACTCGGAAGCATGGTTACGGTGTGCCAGCACCAGGCCAAGCGCCCCGGATCACTCCGGGGCGTTCCTCCACCTGGGGCCGTCGAACGTGTGGAATGCCGTCATTGCAGCGTCGCTCCGCTCATGCGTCGCACGGCCGCCGCCAGCAGCATTTCCGTCAGCTCGTTATCTTCCTCCGGCGTGATGCAGCCGCCGCAGATGCTGCCGAACTTCTCGCGGGCATCATCGGCGCCGATGATGGTGTGGCTCAAGGTTCGGATGCTCTTGCCGCAGCGCCGGCAGCACGTCTCGATGATCTCGATCTTGCCTTTGCTCATGGGACTGTTTCCTCTTGGCGTTCCGTTGATGACCCGGCCGAAGCCGGGCCGCCTTCCCTTACCAGCCGACGCTGCGCTTGGCCTGCTCGACCGCTTGGCTCGACCATTCGCCCTTGGCACTGGCCTCCAGGCTCAAGGCGGCGAAATAGGCTTTGCCGCGCAGCTCTTCCGCCTGCTTCACCAGCTCGGCCGCCTCGGCCATCGTGGCCTCGATCTGGTCGCGGCGGGCTTGGAAGTCGGTGGCTTCCACATTCGGCAGGGCGTCAACCCAAGGCATGATCTTGTTCTTGCTCATCGGAACCTCTCCGGTAATCGACCTGGGCGGAATGCCCGGCCTTCAAGTGCTATATTAGGACAAAATGTCCTAGCCTGTCAAGCACTTTAGCTAAACTATTTTCGCTTTACCGTAGTCCGATGCCTAGCACTTTAGCCGCTAAAGCCTCTTTCCCTGGCGTCAAACCTCTTTCCAGATCAGCCCGAGGCCGGCGTAGTCGCACAGCAGCGCCCACGCGGCATAAGGGATCGGCGTGTCCTCGCCCACCCATCGCCGGATCGTCCGGTCGCCCTTCGGGCCGAGGCCCAGCACCTTCGCGGCTTTGCCGCCGGTGAGGCCCGCCAGGCGCAGCACCTCGCGCACCTCTTCGCCGCTCGGCTGCGCCCACCGCTCGGCCGGCTTCAAGCACTCCAGCCGGATATTGGCGTCGTTCGTCATTCGTTTCTTCTCCTGGTCACGTGATAAGCCGCAGTTGGTCGAATCCGTAGATCGACTGAATGCAGCTCGGGTCTGAATCCACCACACGGCGGCCCGCGCGGTTGGTCTTGTATGTCACCGGCCGGTCGTCATGCGCCCACACCTGGCGGGTGTCTGGATGCACCTTCACGATGATGACGCGCTTGCCGATCTCCTTGGCGAACACCGGATGGTGGACGCTCACGATCTCGCACCGTTGGCCTGGTGCGGGCGTGAACTCCACCAGGTCGGCCGGGCCTGCATCGCCATTCCTGGCGGTGCTGCAGGATGCTTCGCCTGCGCCCGGCATCGTCGCTTCTGGCGATACAGGCCCAGCCTCGGCCTTGCAATCGTCAGCTTTGGCGGTGCTGCAGCGCATCGCCGTTTCCGCCGATGCGGGATCTCGCTCGCGGCCCCCGGCCTTTCCCTTGGCGTTCGACCTGGCGGCCCTGGCCGCCTTGACCTTGCCCGCCGCCTCGGCCGCCCAGCGCCGCGCGATGAACGCCTTGTGCGCCGGCAGCACCACATCGACCAAGACGAAGCCCGGCGGGATCGTCACGGTCGCCGGCTCGCGCCGCGCCGGCGGCACCAGGCCGGCCAGCCAATCGGGCAGGGGAGCGTCGGCCAAGCGGTCGCGGTAGTTGGCCTCGATCAACACCGGCCGCTTCTTCTCGGCCAGCATGGCCGTCAGGATGCCGCGCGCAACCTCGTCCACGGTCATGCAGCCCCGCGCCGTGTCGAAGTGCGAGCGATAGCCCGTCGCCGAGATAAACGGCCTGTCCAGGTCAACCGCGTGGAACTGAAAATGCGCGTTGAGCGGCCCGCCATAACCGGCCTCGTACTCCACCAGGGCGCGCACGTCGCCCGCCACGGCCAGGAACTGGCCGCGCTGGCCCCACAAGGGCACGTCCCCCGGCACCGCAGCGCAATGCCGCTCGATGACGCGGCCGGCGGCCTCGTCGTCGGCCATGCACCCGAAGTTCGTGCCGCCGTTCAGCTTCCAGATGATCGCCTCGTATCGGTCGCCGGCCAGCTCGGCCGCCGCCCCGTCGCCGCGCATGACAGCCGCGTCGATCTCCACCACGGCCGCAACGGCCGCAGCCAGCAGGCCGTCACGGTCTGCCGTCAGCTCGGCCAGCAGCTCGGCCGCCGGCGCGCTCCAGTCCTGGCCCGTCTGGGCCGGTTGCTTTGTTCGCTTCGCCATCGCTTGACGTGCTCCTGGTGCAGCCCCGGCCGGAGCCGGGGCCGCCCCTCATCAGTCAATAGCCCGGTAGATCGCAGCGGCCTCGGGGTGGCCGGCCGCGAAGCCGCGCAGGAAGTGATAGCGGTCGATCAGGGCGTCGGCCGCGTCCGTGCCGGCGATCTCGGCCGCGAGCTGGCCGAGCGCGAACAGGGTTGCGACAATGCCGGCGGCGTCGGCCGACAGTTCGCCCCGGAAGCCGTTGCCGTCTACCTCGATCTCCAGGCGCTCGGCCAGGTCGGGGGCCAGGTAGAAACCGCCGTCCGACAGGGTGTAGTAGTGCCAATACGCGCCGTTGTAGCGTTCGCAGAGCCGGCGCAGCCAGGCGTACACAAGGGCCTCGCCGCGCATCATCAGGCGCGGGCCGAAGTAGGTAGGCAAGAAGTCGAGGCGCTGGGCCTCGGCGACCAGGGAAGCGGTGACGGGTTGGTCTTGGGTGTTCATCGGAACTCTCCGGTAGTTGACCTGGGCGACATGCCCGGCCTTCAAGACGTATATTAGGACAAAATGTCCTAACCTGTCAAGCACTTTAGCTAAACTTTAGCCGCTAAACTGGACTTCGCCCCCTTGGAGTGATAGGATTGAATCCTATTGAACCGAATGGAGGCCGCCATGCGAACCACCCAGCAACTGAGCATCACCCTGCCGAACGACATGGCCGACGTGGTGAAAACGAAGGTCAAGACCGGGGAGTACGCGAGCGAAAGCGAGGTCATCCGCGACGGCCTGCGTGCGCTACTCGCGCGTGATCGCGCCGTCGAGTCCTGGCTTCACAACCAGGTCGGCCCGGCGTATGACGCCCTGAAAGCCGATCCCTCCCGAGCCGTCACCGCCGACCAGGTGCGCGCCCGCCTGGCCGCCGAGCATGCGAAGGCGCAATGAGCTACGCGGTCGTCTTCTCGCCCGAGGCCGAAGAGCAGCTTGCCGAGCTGTACCGCTACATCGCGGCGGCGGCGTCGCCTGACGTTGCCGCTCGCTACACCGAGGCAATCGTCACCTACTGCGAAAGCCTGCGCACGTTTCCACTGCGCGGCACCATGCGCGACGATGTGCGGCCCGGCCTGCGCATCACGAACTACCGCAAGCGCGCCGTGATCGCCTTCGATGTGGCCGGCGATCTGGTTTCCATCATCGGCGTGTTCTACGGCGGGCAGGACTACGAGACGATCCTGCACGACGACGCGGACGACTGAATTCCCCCGCTTCTTGACACTTGAGGGGCGCAATCACGCCCTGGGCCTGGCAGGCCGACCCCTCCCTTGGCGTTCAACCTTGCGGCCTTCGAGCTGGAGCCATCTTCCGACTTGGCGACGGCGCAGGAGTCACCGCGGCCTTGACAGTTGGGGAGTCCAGAGGGGGCCTTGGCCCCCTTTGGAAGAGCACGAACTTCTGCCAGGCGCTTGCGCCTGGCTATGGTCAGCCGTAGCGCCGTAGGCGCTCCATTCTTGGGGTGAAGGCCGTAGGCCGAGGGGCAACGCCCCTGGGGGGATGGGAGGCCGCTTTAGCGGCCGGGTGGGATCGAGAAGGGGGGGCACCCCCTTCGGCGGCCGATCATTCTGCGGGGCACCTTGGGCCGGTTTGCCGCTTTTTTCGACACCCGGTTATAACAACTAGGTTTAATATAAAGGTTATGAAGGGTTAAAAGCCGGTTAGCTTGACCGGAAAACGCGCGCAAGCCGTTGATACGCCAAGGAAAAGGCTCGAAGGGCCGCCCCTCAAGTGTCAATGGATAAGCCCCTCAAGGGTCAATAGTCTGCCCGTCAAGTGTCAAGGATCGCGCCCCTCATCTGTCAGCACCCCCGCCCCTCAAGTGTCAGTACGGCAAGGGCCTTGCCAACAGGCTTATCCACAACTTCTGTGGATAAAGCCAGCCCGATCAAGCACATAGGCCGCCTCGACGGCCTCCGGCGCGGCTCCAGCCGGCCGATTTCGAGGCCGGCCCCTCATCTGTCAGCATCGCGCCGGGGTGCGCTGCCCCCCAAGTGTCAAGAAACGCCCCTCAACTGTCACCAGCCGGCGTTTTGTCCCCAAACGATCCACAAGGGGGAACCGCAGAATTCGGAAAAAATCGTACGCTAAGCTAACGGTGTTCTCGTGACAGCTCTTTGACTAGGCTTTCTAAGGGGTCGTCTCAGAAAACGGAAAATAAAGCACGCTAAGGCATAGCCGAACCTGCCAAGCTTGCTCCACCCTGTAGTGACGCGATCAGCGGGCAGGAAACGTTCCCCCTTCGCGCATGGCAGGCGCACACCAACTCAGACAGCACGGCCTCCATGCGCGCCAGGTCAGCCATTTTCTCGCGCACGTCCTTGAGCTTGTGCTCGGCCAGACTGCTGGCTTCCTCGCAATGGGTGCCATCCTCCAGCCGCAGCAGCTCGGCGATCTCATCCAGGCTGAAGCCCAGCCGCTGGGCTGATTTCACGAAGCGCACCCGCGTTACATCCGCCTCGCCATAGCGGCGGATGCTGCCATAGGGCTTGTCAGGCTCCAGCAACAAGCCCTTGCGCTGATAGAAACGGATGGTCTCCACATTGACCCCGGCCGCCTTGGCGAAAACGCCAATGGTCAGGTTCTCCAAATTGTTTTCCATATCGCTTGACTCCGTACATGAGTACGGAAGTAAGGTTACGCTATCCAATTTCAATTCGAAAGGACAAGCGCATGTCTGAACCAAAAACCGGGCGCGGCGCGCTCTTCACTGGAGGGCTTGCCGCCATCCTCGCCTCGGCTTGCTGCCTCGGGCCGTTGGTTCTGATCGCCTTGGGGTTCAGCGGC
>JAFEES010000179.1 GCA_018240995.1 Pseudomonadota bacterium
CGTTGGGTACAGATTGGCATGTGAGTTCCTTGGTTGATTTCGAATGGGGCGGGAGCGCCGGTCTCTGGCCGGCTTCAGGCCTTGAAGGGCGACAGGTCCGGCATGCGCTGCGCCCAGGGCATGGCCTGCTCCAGCTGCGCGGCCAGGGCCAGCAGGCGCGCCTCGCCGCCATAGGGCGCGACGAAATGCGCGCCCACCGGCAGCTTGTCGGCCGTCCAGTGCGCGGGCACCGACATGGCGGGGTGGCCGCTGATGTTGAACAGCGAGGTGAAGGCCGACGAGTTCATGGCCTCGCGCGCATAGCTCTCGAAGGGCTGATCCAGCGTCAGCACGCCCAGCTTTTGCGCCGGCACGGCCGTGGTGGGCGTGAGGATCAGGTCGTATTGGCCGAAGAAGGCGTCGATCAACTGCCCCGCCTTGTCAAAACCCAGGCGCGCCTGGTAGAGCTGCTGCGCCGTGGCCTTCCTGGCCTGTTGCAGCGTGGCCCAGTCCAGCGGTTCCATCTCGTCCTCGCGCACCGCGCGGCCCAGCAGCTTCTCGCGCTGGCTGATGGTGTAGAGCATGCCCGCGCCCATGGCCGGGCCCATGCCGGCGTAGATCTCCTGCACCGGCAGCTCGGGCATTTTTTCTTCCAGCAAATGGCCCAGGCCCTCGCAGACCTTGGCCGCCCTGTCCAGCGCCGCCAGGCAGTCGGGGTGTACCGGTACGCCGAAATAGTTCTTGCGCCAGATGGCGATGCGCAGTTTGCGCGGCGGTGCCTGGGTGAGCGCGCGCAGGTAGCTGCCCGGCGCATCGCTCTGCGGGCCCACGCGCGAGCCCAGTTCCGGCCCGGCGGTCAGGTCGAGCAGCAGGGCGTTGTCGCGCACGCTGCGGCTGATCACATGGTTGGCCGACAGGCCCAGGCCACCTTCGAGCACGTCCGGCCCCGCAGGCACGCGGCCGCGGCTGGGCTTCAAGCCAAACAACCCGCAATGCGCGGCCGGTATGCGCAGCGAGCCGCCGCCGTCGCTGCCATGGGCCACGGGCAGGATGCCCGCCGCCACCACGGCCGCCGCGCCGCCCGAGGAGCCGCCGGTGGTGTGCGCCGGGTTCCAGGGGTTGAGGGTGGCGCCATACAGCCTGGACTCGGTGGTCGTCGTCATGCCGAACTCGGGCGAGGCCGTCTTGCCGAAGATGTTCAGGCCCGCCGCCTTGTAGCGCTGCACCAGCGTGGTGTCGTGCGCCGCCACCGCGCCCTTGAAGAAGGCGCAGCCGTTGGTCGTCACCGTGCCCTGGACATACTGACCCAGGTCCTTGATGAGAAAGGGCAGGCCCCACAGCGGCGCCTGCTGCGCGGCCGCCATGCGTGCGTCGCGCGAGAGCGCCGACAGCGCCTTGGCATGTTCGCGCGCCGGCTCGTAGTCGCGGATCACCACGGCGTTGAGTTTGGGCAGCGCCTCGACGCGCGCGATGGCCTGATCCAGCGCTTCGAGCGGCGTCATGTCGCCCCGGGCGATCTGCTGGGCCCAGGCGGTCGCGTCCGGCGGCGCGGCCGGGGCGACGGTTTGGGCCCGGGCGGGCAGGGCGGCAGCGGCCGCGCTGGCGGCAGCGCCCTGCAAGAAGAGTCTGCGCTGGGAATCGGGGGCGGTGCTGGCCATGGCTGTCTCCTTGGTGTTTTATTTAAAGCCGCTCGATGATGGTCACGTTCGCCTGGCCGCCGCCCTCGCACATGGTCTGCAGGCCGTAGCGCCCACCCGTGCGTTCCAGCTCGTGCAGCAGCGTGGTCATGAGCTTGGCGCCGGATGCGCCCAGGGGGTGGCCCAGGGCGATGGCGCCGCCGTTGACGTTGGTGCGCGCCGGGTCATAGCCGGTTTCCTTCAGCCAGGCCATGACCACGGAGGCGAAGGCCTCGTTGATCTCGACCAGGTCGATGTCCGCCATCGTCATGCCCGCCTTTTTCAGTGCATGGGCCGTGGCCGGGATGGGGGCGGTGAGGTGCCAGATCGGGTCATCGGCCAGCACGCTCATGTGGTGGATGCGCGCGCGGGGCTTGAGGTTGTAGCGCTTCAAGGCCGCCTCGGACACCACCAGCACGGCGGCGGCGGCGTCGCAGGTGGAGCTGGAGACGGCGGCGGTGATGCTGGGATAGGTGGGATCGACGGGCTCCAGCGTCGCCATCTTCTCCAGCGTGCTGGCGCGCGCCGTCTCGTCCATCTTGAAATCACCAAAGGGCACGACCTCGCGGTCGAAGCGCCCCTGGGCCATGGCGGCCAGCGCCTTGTCATGGCTGTGCTTGGCAAAGACCTCCATGTCGGCGCGGCTGGCGCCCCAATGGTCGGCAATGCGCTGGGCGGCGTAGAACTGGTTCACGGGCGCATCGCCAAAGCGTGCCTGCCAGCCCTTGCTTTGCGCAAACGGCGTGGTAAAGCCCAGCGGCTGGCCCGCCAGCATGGCCGAGGAGATGGGGATGGCGCTCATGGTTTGCACGCCGCCGGCCAGCACCACGTCCTGCGTGCCGCTCATCACCGCCTGGGCGGCAAAGTGGATGGCCTGCTGCGAGCTGCCGCATTGCCGGTCGATGGTGGTGCCGGGCACGTTCAGGGGCATGCCGGCGGCCAGCCAGCTGGTGCGGGCAATGTCGCCGGCCAGGGAGCCAATGGTGTCCACGCAGCCGAAGACGACGTCGTCGTATTCGCTGGCGGGAATGTCGTTGCGCTCGACCAGGGCGCGTATCACATGCGCGCCCAGGTCGGCGCCATGCACATGGGCGAGAGACCCCTTGCGCTTGCCGGTGGGCGAGCGCAGCGCGTCGACGATATAGGCTTGGGGGGTGGCCATGGGGAGTCCTTGTCTATGAACGTGAATGTGGGCGGCGCTTGGCTGTTTGCTCCTTCCCCCTCTGGGGGAAGGCGGGGATGGGGGCCGCCGGGCTACTGGCACGAGGCATGCTTGGGGCTCATCGTCGCCAGCCCCCACCCCAGCCCTCCCCCAGAGGGGGAGGGAGAGGGTCAGCAGCCGTGTTGTAGTTATTAAATTTGATAGTTGTCAGCGCTTGATGGATAAGCGCCAGAGGCCAATATCAATGGAAAGTCGCCCCCGGCCCCAGCGGCGCGCCGTCGGCCAGCAGGGCGTCGGCCAGGCGTGCCTGGTGGAAAGCGCGGTCGCCCCAGGCGGCGCTCAAAGCCCAGGCGCGCTTCATGAACATCTGCAAGTCCACCTCCCAGGTGTAGCCCATGGCGCCGTGCACCTGTATGCCCTTGCGCGCGGCCAGCAGGGCGGCCTCGCCGCAGACCAGCTTGGCGTGGGCCACGCGGGCGCTGGTGGTGGCGTCGCCGCTGGCCAGGGCGGCGGCGGCGCGGTAGAGCACGGGCTTGGCGAATTCGATGGCCGTGAATACATCGGCCAGGTGGTGCTTGACGGCCTGGAAGGCGCCAATGGGCTTGCCGAACTGCTTGCGCTGGCCGGCGTAGTCCACGGTCATGTCCAGCATATGCTGGGCCAGGCCGACGAGCTGGCCGGCCACGGCCAGCGCGCCGCGCTCCAGCGCCGTATTCCACAGCGCCTGGCCGGCCACTGCGTCGGCAATGCGCGTGGCGTCGCTGGCCTGCCACTCTACCCGCCCCAGGCGGCGCGAGGCGTCTATGCTGCGCTCGGTGTGCACCTGCACGCCGGCAGCGGGCACGGCGTGCAGCTCCAGGCCTTGGGCCGTGGCGTGGGGCAGCAGCAGCAGGTCGGCCAGGTGGGCGTCGGCCACCCAGGGGTTGACGGGGTGGCCCACGGCGATGCGCGCGCTGCCATCGACCACGCGCGGCAGCCAGGCGGCGCGCGCCGGGTGATCGGCGGGCAGGCCGGCCAGCAGGCCGGCGGCCACATAGGCGGTGTCGGTCAGCGAATCGGGGATGGCGTAGTAGCCCAGCTCCTGCGTCATCAAGACCCAGTCCACGTCGCCCAGGCCCAGGCCGCCCTCGGCCTCGGGCACGGACAGGGCGGTCAGGCCCTGCTCGGCGATCTTCTTGCGCAGCTCGGGGCTGCGGCCGGCGTCGGTGTCCCAGACCTCGCGCAGCATCTCGGGCGGCGCCTCGGTCATCAAAAAGCGGCTGACCGAGTCGCGAAAGGCAATCTGGTCTTGGGTGAAGGTGAATTCCATGTGGTTCGCTCCCTGTATCAGGCTTTCGGCATCCCGAGGACGCGTTCGGCAATGATGTTGCGCTGGATCTCGTTGCTGCCGGCGTAGATCGGGCCGGCCTGGGCGAAGAGAAATCCCTCTAGCCAGTCATGGGTCTCGGCGTCGTCCACCAGCTCGGCGCGCGCGCCCAGGATGCGCAGCGCGGTTTCGTGCAGCAGCAGATCCAGCTCGGACCAGAAGATCTTGTTGGTGCTGGCCTCGGCGCCAATGCTGCCGCCCTGCGCCAGGCGCGCCACCGTGTGGTAGGATGCCAGGGTGTAGGCCTCGGCGCCCATCCAGGCGCGGCTCACGGCCTCGCGGATGCTCGGGTCGCGGTCGCAGGCCGCCTGGTGCTTGCGGTACAGCTGCACCAGCTTTTGCGCCGTGCGCTGGTAGCGCGCGGGCGAGCGCAGCAGCAGGCCGCGCTCAAAGCCGGCCGTGGCCATGGCCACATGCCAGCCCTGGCCCTCGTCGCCCAGGCGGTTGGCCACCGGCACGCGCACGTCGTCGAAGAAGATCTCGGCAAAGGCCTCCTTGCCGTTGAGCGCGCGGATGGGCCGGATGGTGATGCCCGGCGCGTCCAGCGGCACCAGCAGGTAGGTCAGGCCATGGTGGCGGTAGGAATTGGGGTCGCTGCGGAACAGGCCGAACAGCCAGTTGGCGAACACCGCGCGCGTGGACCAGATCTTCTGGCCGTTGACCACGTAGTGGTCACCGTCGCGGATCGCCTTGCTGGAAATCGCCGCCATGTCGGAGCCGGCGTTGGGCTCGCTCCAGCCCTGGGCCCACATGTCGTCGCAGCGGGCGGTGGCAGGCAAAAAGCGCGCCTTTTGCTCGGGCGTGCCAAATTCCATCATCGTCGGGCCGAACAGCAAGATGCCGTTCTGGTTCACGCGCTGGGGCGCGTCCAGGGCCCAGTACTCTTCCTCGAAGACCAACCATTCGATGAGGTCGCTGCCGCGCCCGCCCAGCTCCTTGGGCCAGGTCAGGCTGCTGAAGCCGGCGCCGGCGAGTTTTGCCTCCCATTGGCGATGCTGCTCGAAGCCCTCGCGGGTGTCGTAGCTGGCGAAGGGCTGCTTAGGCACGTTGGTGCGTAGCCAGTCACGCACCTCGGCACGAAAGGCCTGTTGGGCGGGGGTGTAGCGAAGATCCATGGCTGTAGGGTCCTTTAAAACTTGGCGTCGCGTTTTTCCACGAAGGCCTGGCGCGTCTCGTTGGAGTCCGGGCTCATATAGGCCTGCAGCGTAAAGCCTTGCTCCCAGCGGTACTTGGCCTCCAGGTCGCCGTCCTCGATGCCGGTGAGCGCCTCCTTGGCGATGCGGATCATGGCCGGGCTCTTGGCGGCTATCTTTGCGGCGATCTCCATGGCCGTGCTGCGCAGCGCGCCCTTGGCCACCACGCGCTCGATGGCGCCCAGGCGCAGCGCCTCGGGCGCGCCGATCATCTCGCCGGTGAAGAACAAGTAGCGCGTCTTTTGCACGCCGAACATGCGCTGCAGGTGCGCCGCGCCGCCCATGGCGCCGCGATCCACCTCGGGCAGGCCAAACGTTGCGTCTTCGGCGGCGATGACGATGTCGGCCGCGCCGCAGATGCCTATGCCGCCGCCCAGCACGAAGCCGTGCACGGCGGCGATCACCGGCACCGGGTTCAGGTGCACGGCCTTGAAGGTGGCGTAGTTGCCGGCGTTGACGCTGACGATGAGCTTGTCGTCGGCGGCCAGCTCCTTGATGTCCACGCCGGCGCAAAAGCCGCGGTTCTCGGCGCGGATGACGATGACGCGCACCTCGGGCCG
>JAFEES010000017.1 GCA_018240995.1 Pseudomonadota bacterium
ATCCAGGAGCGTTGGCGGGGTGCACTGGATCCCCGCCTGCGCGGGGATGACGATGCCAAAGCCAGGGGTGAGAAAAAACAGTTTCATGTCACGCTCTGCGGTTGCTGAGCTTGCGCTTGAGCTGCGGGATCACCAAGGCCACGGTAACGAGCGCCGCGGTGACCAGGTTCAGGTCTTGCGCCTTCAGGCCGATGAAGTCGCTGTTGAGCGCCGCGGCGATGAAGAAGCGGTAGACGATGGCGCCCACGATGACGGCCAGCGTGGCGTAGACGATGCGCCGCGACGGCAGGATGGACTCGCCCACGATGACGGCGGCCAGGCCGATGACGATGGTGCCAATGCCCATGGAAATATCGGAGCCGCCCTGGGTCTGCGCGAACAGCGCCCCGGCCAGGCCCACCAGGGCGTTGGAAATCGCCATGCCCAGCAGCACCATGGCCCCGGTGTTCACGCCCTGGGCGCGCGCCATGCGGGCGTTGGAGCCGGTGGCGCGTATCGCCAGGCCGCGCTCGGTGGCGAAGAACCAGTCCAGCACCAGCTTGGCCAGCACCACCACCACGAACAGGATCATGGGGCGCGCCACGTAGTCGGGGATGCTCTCGGGCTGCAGGATGGTGAACAGCGTGGGGTCGTTGATCAGCGGCACGTTGGGCCCGCCCATGACGCGCAGGTTCACCGAGTACAGCGCGATCATCATCAATATGGAGGCCAGCAGATCCATGATCTTCAGCTTGACGTTCAGCCAGCCGGTGATCAGCCCCGCCACCGCCCCCGCCGCCGTGGCCGCCAGCGTCGCCAGCCAGGGGTTGGTGCCGGTGGAAATCAAGATGGCGCAGACCGCGCCGCCCAGCGGAAAGCTGCCGTCCACCGTCAGGTCGGGAAAGCGCAGCAGGCGAAACGAGATATAGACCCCCAGCGCCACCAGGCTGAAGATGAGGCCGATTTCAACGGCGCCGAGCAGTGAAAACAGGGACATGGGTCGGTGCGGGCAGCAAGGGCGATCAAAAACGAAGCAGGAGCCCCGAGGGCTCCTGCGCAAACATGGCAAAAGCCGCTATTGTCACTGAATGACCTGGGCCGCCGACTTGACCAGCGAGTCGGGCAGCTTCACGCCCTGTTTCTCGGCGGCGCCGGGGTTCACGAACAGCTCCAGCTTGCTGCTGGTCTCGGGCTTGATGTCGCCGGGCTTTTCGCCCTTGAGGATGCGCACCACCATGCGCCCGGTCTGCTCGCCCAGGTCGCGGTAGTTGATGCCCAGGGCGGCAATGGCGCCGCGCTTGACGCTATCGGTGTCCGATGCGACGAGCGGGATCTTTGCGTCCTGGCCGACCTTGACCAGCGATTCGTAGGCCGAGACCACGTTGTTGTCGGTGTTGGTGTAGATCACGTCCACCTTGCCGATCAGGCTGCGCGCGGCGCTGCTCACGTCCACCGAGCGCGGCGCGGCGGCCTCCACCAGCGTCATGCCCAGCGTGGGCAGCAGCTTTTGCAGCTCCTTGACGACCACCACCGAGTTCGCCTCGCCGGGGTTGTAGACCATGCCGATGCGCTTGGCACCCGGCACCACCTGCTTGACCAGATCCATCTGCTTGTCCAGCGCCAGCAGGTCGGACACGCCAGTGACGTTGGTGTGCGAGGGCTCCCAGCTCGGCACGAGCTTGGCGGCCACCGGGTCGGTCACGGCGGAGAACACCACCGGCACGGTCTTGGTGGCGGCCACCACGGCCTGGGCCGAGGGCGTGGCGATGGCGACGATGGCGTCGGGGTTGTCGCCGACGAACTTGCGCGCGATCTGCGCCGCGGTGCCGGTATTGCCCTGTGCGCTTTGGTATTGCCACTTCAGGTTCTTGCCCGACTCGTAGCCCGCGGCCTTGAGCGCGGCCTGCACGCCATCACGCACCGAGTCCAGGGCCGGGTGTTCCACGATGGCCGTCACGGCGACGGATTTTTGCTGCGCCTGCGCCGCCGGCGCCAGGGTGGCCATGGCCAGGGCAATCGCGCCCAGGGGCGCCCAAGACAAGCTTTTCATTTCGGTTCACTCTCCTATTGAACGTACGTTGTTTCCTGTGGTTGTTGTTCGGGGCCGATGCAGGAACCACATGCGGCCCGGCCGTGCCAGTCTACCGGTTGCGGCTGGCTACATTCCCGAGTAGTTCGGCCCGCCGCCGCCCTCGGGCGTGACCCAGACGATGTTCTGCGTCGGATCCTTGATGTCGCAGGTCTTGCAGTGCACGCAGTTCTGCGCGTTGATCTGCAGGCGCTGGGCGTTGCCGCCCTGGGTCTCGTCGGGCACGAACTCGTAGACGCCGGCCGGGCAGTAGCGGCTCTCGGGGCCGGCATACTTGGCCAGGTTGATGTTCACCGGCACGCTGGGATCTTTTAGCGTCAGGTGCGCGGGCTGGTTCTCGGCGTGGTTGGTGTTGCTGATGAAGACGCTGGACAGGCGGTCGAAGGTCAGCTTGCCATCCGGCTTGGGGTAGACAATGGGCTGGCACTCGGCCGCGGGTTTCAGGTAGGCGTGGTCGGGCTTGTCGCGGTGCAGCGTCCAGGGGATGTAGCCCTTGAGCACGAACTGCTCGATGCCGTTCATCACCGAGGCCGTCACCAGGCCCTTCTTGAACCAGGCCTTGAAGTTGCGCGACTTGTTCAGCTCGCTGTAGAGCCAGCTGGCCTGGAAGGCCTCGGGGTAGCTGCTCAGCTCATCGTGCTGGCGACCGGCGGCAATGGCGGCAAAGGCGGCCTCGGCGGCCAGCATGCCGGTCTTGATGGCGGCGTGGCTGCCCTTGATGCGGCTGACGTTCAAAAAGCCTGCGTCGCAGCCCACCAGCGCGCCGCCGGGGAAGACGAACTTGGGCAGGCTCATCAGGCCGCCGGCGGTGATGGCGCGCGCGCCATAGCTCAGGCGCTTGGCCGGCTTGATGCCCTTGGACTCGTCGCCCTCCAGGTACCAGCGGATGTTTGGGTGGGTCTTCCAGCGCTGGAATTCCTCGAACGGGCTCAGGTAGGGGTTGCTGTAATCGAGGCCGGTGATGAAGCCCAGCGACACCTTGTTGTCCTCCATGTGGTAGAGGAAGGCGCCGCCATAGGTATTGTTGTCCATGGGCCAGCCGGCGGTGTGCAGCACGAAGCCGGGCTGGTGGCGCTGCGGGTCTATCTCCCACAGCTCCTTGATGCCTATGCCATAGGTCTGCGGGTCGCTTTCCTCGTCCAGCTGGTACTTGGCGATGACCTGCTTGCCCAGGTGGCCGCGCGCGCCCTCGGCAAAGATGGTGTACTTGGCGTGCAGCTCCATGCCAAGCTGGAAGTCGCCCGTGGGCTCGCCGTCCTTGCCCACGCCCATGTTGCCCGTGGCCACGCCCTTGACGGAGCCGTCTGTGTTGTACAGCACCTCGGCCGCGGCGAAGCCGGGGAAGATCTCCACGCCGAGTGCCTCGGCCTGCTCGGCCATCCAGCGCACCACGTTGCCCAGGCTGACGATGTAGTTGCCGTGGTTCTGGAAGCACCCGGGCAGCAGGAAGTTGGGGGTGCGAAACGACGATGTCTCGCCCAGGAACACCATGGCGTCATCGGTCACGGGCTGGTTCAGGGGCGCGCCCTTGGCCTGCCAGTCGGGGATCAGCTCGGTGATCGCCTTCGGGTCCATGATGGCGCCCGACAGGATATGTGCGCCGGGTTCCGAACCCTTCTCCAGCACCACCACCGACACCTCCTGGCCTTTTTCTGCCGCCAGCTGCTTCAGTCGAATGGCCGTGGCCAGACCGCCCGGGCCGCCGCCGATGACGACCACGTCGTACTCCATGGCTTCACGCGGGCCGTATGCGCTAAGGATTTCTTCATTCGTCATGGCTGTCTCTTGGGCTTGGATCGTTGGAAAATGGGGCCGGCAGCCGCCGTGCCGTTTGGGCGATGATTGTATTCACGCCCGGGGCCGGCCCATGACGTTTAGGCGACTATCGCGGCGCCAGGTGCATCCGCGGTGCAATGAACATCCACCAAGACCTATGAAAATCGAAATTCCTGAACGCAAGAAGCTGGTGCAAAGCATGCAGCTGGATGTGCGCTGGGGCGACATGGACGCCATGGGCCATGTGAACAACGCCGCCTACTTTCGCTACATGGAGAGCGTGCGCGTGCAGTGGATGGCGGCCGTGGGCTGCCAGCCCGATCCCGGGGGCGAGGGCCCGGTGATCGTGAATGCCTTTTGCAATTTCTACCGCCAGCTCGAATACCCGGCCCAGGTGCTGCTCAAGCTGTACGTGAGCGACCCCGCGCGCACCACGTTCGAAACCTGGACCACGATGGAGCGCGTGGATCAGCCCGGCGTGCTGGCGGCCGCTGGCGGGGCGACGGTGATCTGGGTGGACTTTCCGGCGCAAAAGTCCGCGCCGCTGCCCGACTGGATGCGGCAGGTGGTTGCCTAAGGCCTGCCGGCAGGCAGCTCCAGGCAGGCCTGCAGGCCGCTGCCCTTGTCCGGCAGCGGTGAGCTCAGCGTCAGCCGCGCATCATGCTTGGCGGCGATGGTGCTGACAATGGACAGGCCCAGCCCGTAGCCAGCGTGGCTGGCACTGTCGCGCACATGGCGCTGCTGCAGGGCCTGCAGGCGTTCGCGGGGCACGCCCGGGCCGTGGTCGCGCACGGTGAGCCTGCAGCCCGGGCCGACGATCAGCTCCACCGCGCCGCCGCCCGAGTATTTGAGGGCGTTTTCCACCAGGTTGCGCAGCGCAATCGCCAGGGCGTCGAAGTCGCCCAGGGCCACGGGCGCCGCGCCCGCGCAGTCCAGCACCAGATCCAGCCGATCCACGGCCGCGTCCTCTTGCCAGAACTCCTGTGCCACGGTGGTGGCCAGCTGCGCCAGATCCACGGGCTGGCGCGTGAAGGGGGCGCTGGATTCGGCGCGCGACAGCTGCAGCAGCTTGTCGGTGCGCTGGCTCAGGGTCTGCAGCGCGGTGACGGCGGCCTGCACGTCGCTGCGGCTCAGGCCATGTTCCAGGGCTGTATGCAGGCGCAGGCGCGCCGCGGCAAGCGGCGTGCGCAGCTCATGCGCGGCGTTGGCCGCCAGGGCGCGCTCCACGTCCAGCGCCTGGGCGAGCCGCTCCAGCAGCCGGTTCACATGGTCTTCCACGCTGCGCAGCTCGCGCGGCAGGCCGGCCAGGTCGATGGGGCTGAGCAGCTGACCGTCGCGCAGGCTGATTTCCTGCGTCAGCTGGTTCAACACCCTGAGCTCGCGCCGCGCAATGCGCCGCAGCAGCAGGGCCAGCAGCGGCAGCATGGCGACCATGGCGATGATCAGGCCGGCCAGGGTGCGGTTGGCGGCCCGGCGGCGCTCGTCGAGCGGGTCTGCTACCTGCAGGTAGACGGCGCGTGCCGGATGCTCCACGGTGTACACGCGCCAGGCATGGGTATTGGCAAAGCCGGTCGCCAGCGGCACGTCGAACTGCTCGGCCCTGGCATTGGCCGAGCGCGCCAGCACCCGGGTGTCGGGCGCGACCAACTGGTAGAGCACCTCGGAGTCGGCAAATGCATCGGAGGTCGGCAGCGTCACCGGCCCGGCGTCGGCGCCGCGTGCCGGCGCACTGTCCAGATGCTCCAGCGCGATGTCGAACAGGCGGTGCGAGACCTCGACGAGTTCGCTGTCGAAGTTGTAGTTGATCTCCCGGTCTATGTACCAGACCACGCCCAGCACGCACAGCAGCCACACGCCGCCCACCCACAGGATCAGGGCGCGGGTCAGGCGCCCGGCCATGCTTTGCGCCGGCGCGCCGCGTGGCTCCGGGCTCATGCGGGGGTGGGGGCGGGGCCTTGCGGCATGCGGTAACCCAGGCCGCGCACGGTCTCGATGTGTTCGCGCCCGAGCTTGCGGCGCAGCCGGCTGATGAAGACCTCCAGGGTGTTGCTGTCGGTCTCGTCATCGAAGCCGTACAGGGCGTCCTGCAGGCTTTCGCGCGTGTGCAGGTGGTCGGGGCGGGTGGCGAGCACGCGCAGCAGGGCCCATTCCTTTTGCGTGAGCGCAACCGGCACGCCGGCGCGGCGCACCTGCTCGCGCGACAGGTCGATCTGCAGCTCGCCCATGGTCAGCACCGGCACCTGGGCCGCGCTGCGCCGCCGCTCCACGGCGCGCAGGCGCGCCAGCAGCTCGCCCGGGTCATAGGGCTTGACCAGGTAGTCGTCGGCCCCGGCGTCCAGGCCGTGGATGCGGTCGCTGACCTGGTCGCGCGCCGTGAGCACGATGACGATGGGCCTGTCCTTGAGTGCGCGCAGCTGCGGCAACAGGGCCAGGCCGTCGCCGTCGGCCAGGTGCAGATCCAGCAGCACGGCCGCGTATTGCGCCGCATGCAGCGCGGCACCGGCCTGCGCCAGGCTGGGCACCGCGTCCACCACGAAGGCCTTGGCGCGCAAATAGCCGCACACGGCCTCGGACAAGGCCTCATCGTCTTCCACCAGCAGCACGCGCATGCAATCTCTCGTCGGGTTACAAGGTGGTGAAAGTGTAGGCCCGCGGCAATCGCCCTGGCAGGATGTCGCGGGCGGGGCATTGTTTGCCGGCGGCCATGCAACAGGCGTTTGCGCAGCATAATTGCCGGTTCCCATTGGAATGGAGTCCGGCTCGCGTCGTTTTGCCGCTCATTGGTGGCGCGCGCGACGCTGCGGACACCTTAGCCTCCAATGGCCCGCAGCGCCTGATTTTTTCCCCGTGACAGCCGAATCCTCCACCGACGAGAGCCCGCACTCGCCCCTGCGCCGCCTGCTGCGGCGCGTGGATGGCTGGTTTGCCGCTCCCATGTCCGCCCAGCAGGTGGTGCTGCGCCTGACGCTCTACCTGCTGCTGGTGGCCAACTGGCCGCTGTGGTTGCAACTGGTGCGCATCGGCGGCGCGCCCAGCATCTACATGCGCTCCGTGGCCGAGATGGCTGCGCTGGTGGTGTGCGGCATGGTGGCGATTTTTGCCTTCACCGCCTGGACGCGCGGCATGCGGCTGCTGTGGTGGCTGGTGGTGCTGGTGGCGGCGCTGGCGCAGTACTACATGCTGACCTACAGCGTGGTCATGGACCCCGGCATGGCCGCGAACGTGCTGCAGACCGATGTGCGCGAGGTGGCCGACCTGCTGGGCCTGCGCATGCTGCTGGCGGTGCTGGCCGTCATGGCCCTGCCCACCTGGTGGCTGCTGCGCGTACGCATTCCGCCCATGCGGCCGCTGCGCCAGGTGCTGCGCAATGTGGGCCTGCTGGTGCTGGCCCTGGCCCTGGCCGCGGGCACGGTGGCCGCCACCTCGCGCGACCTGGCGCCGCTGATGCGCAACCACCCGCATCTGCGCTACCTGATGAACCCGCTGGCCAGCCTGTACTCGACCACCGTGTCAGTGCTGGGCCCGGTGTTTGCGCGTAGCCGCGTTCTTGTGCCGATGACGCAGGGCGCGGCGTTGGGCGCGTCGTATACGAGCGCCGCCAAGCCCCTGTTGCTGGTGCTGGTGGTGGGCGAGACGGCACGCGCCGATCATTTCGCCCTGAACGGCTATGGCCGCGACACCACGCCCGAGCTGGCCAGGCGCGACGTCATCAGCTGGCGCGAGGTGCGCGCCTGCGGCACCAGCACGCTGGCCTCGCTGCCCTGCATGTTCTCGCCGCTGGGCCGGGCCAGGTTCGAGGCGCGTGACAGCGAATACGAAAACCTGCTCGACGTGGCCCAGGCCGCCGGCCTGGCCGTGCTGTGGCTGGACAACCAGTCGGGCTGCAAGGGCGTGTGCGACCGCGTGCCGCACGCCACGGCCGCCGACGGCCTGAGTGCCCAGGAGCGCAAGAGCCTGTGCGACGGCGGCGAATGCCGCGACGAGGCCATGCTGCAGGGCCTGGACGCGCGCCTGGCGGCCATGCCCGCAGAGCGCCGCGAACGCGGCGTGCTGCTGGTGTTGCACCAGATGGGCAGCCACGGGCCGGCGTACTACAAGCGCTCGGCCGGCAGCACCAAGCGCTTCCTGCCCGAATGCCGCACCGAGGTGCTGGCCGACTGCGGCCACGGCGAGCTGGTGAACGCCTACGACAACTCCATTGCCGCCACCGACGCCTTCCTGGGCAAGACCATAGACTGGCTGCAGGGCGAGTCGGCGCGCTACGACACGGGCCTGCTGTACCTGAGCGACCATGGCGAATCGCTGGGCGAGTACGGCCTGTTCCTGCACGGCATGCCCTACGCCGTGGCGCCCGACGCGCAAAAGCATGTGCCCATGGTGGGCTGGTTTGGCGCCGGCCTGCTGCAGCGCGAGCGGCTGTCGGCCAAATGCCTGCGTGCCGGCACCGGTGCGCAGCTGACGCACGACAACCTGTACCACACCATGCTGGGCCTGCTGGATGTGCGCTCGCCCTCGTACCAACGCCCGCTCGACGCCTTCGACAGCTGCCGCGAGGCTCCCGTGGCCCAGAAGTAAAACGGCCTGATTGGCGATATGCCACGGAGCCGTTCATCCACGCACCGTCATTCCCGCGATGGCGGGAATCCATGGCCCCAGGCAAGTGCTGGATGCCCGCCTGCGCGGGCATGACGTTATTTTTTTGAGGCCAGTGCCTCATCAGACAAAGCGGCCTCCAGCGCTTGCCAGTAAAGCGTTGGAAGATACTATATTGATAGCATCACGCCTTTTTCTCGCGCGGCAGCCGCCCCATCAGGTAGAACTCGGGGTTGGGCTGCATGCCGGCAAAGCTGGCCATGCGGTTGGACAGGCCGAAGAACGCGGTGATGGCCGCGATGTCCCAGATGTCCTCGTCATCGAAGCCATGCGGGTACAGGGCCTCGAAGTCGGCGTCGTCGATTGCCTGCGAGTGCTGGCAGACCTTCATGGCGAAGTCCAGCATGGCCTTCTGGCGCGCGCTGATGTCGGCCTTGCGGTGGTTCACCGCCACCTGGTCGGCCACCAGGGGGTTTTTCTCGTAGATGCGCAATATCGCGCCATGCGCCACCACGCAGTACAGGCACTGGTTCACGGCGCTGGTGGCGGTGACGATCATCTCGCGCTCGCCCTTGGTCAGGCTGCCCTGCTCGCGCAGCATCAGCGCGTCGTGGTAGGCGAAGAAGGCGCGCCATTCGGCCGGGCGGCGCGCAAAACCCAGGAACACGTTGGGAATGAAGCCGGCCTTTTCCTGCACCTGCAGGATGCGCTGGCGAATGTCTTCGGGCAGGGTGTTCAGGTCGGGAAAGGGGTAGCGCTCGGCCATGCTGGGTCTCCTTGCGGTTCATGAAGCGCCGAGCATAGCCGGCAGGTAGGCCTGCTGCTGGGCCATGAAGCCATCCATGGCATCGGCCAGCCTGGCGATGCCGGCGTTGCCGGGTTCCAGCTGCTGCAGGGCCTGCTGCGTGGCCTCCAGCGTGGACAGCTGGTGCGGCGCATGCGCCTTGCGTATGGCGTAGCGCGACGCCGGCGCCTGCTGCAGCGCCAGGCGCGGCAGGGCCTGCAGGGCGGGGTTGAGCCACAGCATCTTGCGGCTCTTGCGCCAGCTGCCGTCCAGCACCACCAGGCGCAGGCGCGCCGGCGTGTCCAGCCACTGCGCGGGCAGGGCCGGCGGCGCGGCGCAGGGTGCATCCGGCGCGGTGGCTGGGTACAGCAACAGGGCGCGGCGCGGCGCCAGCCGGTCGGCCGCGCACCAGGGCTGCTGCAGCAGCCGTTCCAGATCGGCCGGCGCGAAGGCCTCGCCCACCACCAGGCGGCTGCCGGCCAGGCACAGGTGCGCCAGCCGCGCCGTGCCCTTGGCCTGGTGCTGCTCCAGCGGGTGCATGAGGATCAGTACCTGCACCGCAGCTTCTACCGGGCGCACCGCCGCGCACAGGCAGGCGGCGGCAGGGCGCAGGCAGCGCGCGCAGCTGGGGCGGCGCGTGCCGGCGCGCTCGCTGGTCAAGCCGGCGACTCCAGCGCGAACAGCGGCAGCTCGGCCCGGTGGCTCAGCCACAGGCCGCCGCCCAGGTCGCGGAAATGGCGCGCCAGCCCTTGGCGATAGACGGCGGCGCGGTGGCGGTACTGGTGCGCGTCGGTCAGCTCTTCGTCGATGGTGCCGTGCTCGTAGTCTTCCAGCGTCACGGCCTCCAGGTACAGGGCGCCGCGGCACAGGCGCCCCAGGTTGTCCAGCGCGCGGCGCAAGTCTTGCGCGCTCAGGTAGGGCAGCACCCCCTGGCAGATGACGAAGTCAAACGGCTCGTCGGCGCGGTAGTCCACCACCGAGCCCGGCTGCCAGCCAAAGCGCCGGCACAGGTAGCTGCTCAGCTCCACGCCCTGGTAGCGCGCGCCGGGCAGGTGGCGCGCCACCATGCCCTGCCACAGGCCTATGCCGCAGCCCATGTCCAGCACCCGTGCCACGGGCACGCGCAGGTACTGCAGGTAGCTGCAGACAAAGGCGCCCAGCCGCTCGGTGTGGGCGGGGTCGATCACGCGGGTCTTCTTGTCGAAGTAAAAGCGTTGGTAGTACGCCTCGTCAAACCATTCGTCGCTGGCCGATTGCATGCCGTTTGCCCTTGCCTTTCAGCCCAGCGGCGCGATCTGGCGGCGCTGGCGCAGGCCCTGCCAGCCCAGCAGCGCCAGCACCAGGGCCACCATGGGCAGCATGCCGACGTTGATGCCGCTCCAGCCCACGCTGTGGAGCAGCTGGCCCGAGCCGAACGAGGCCACGGCCACGGTGCCGAACACCAGGAAGTCGTTCAGCGCCTGCACCTTGGCGCGCTCGGACGGGCGGTAGGCCTCGGACAGCAGGGCGGTGGCGCCTATGAAGCCGAAGTTCCAGCCCAGGCCGAGCAGGATCAGCGCGCCCCAGAAATGCGTCAGCGCCAGGCCCGCCAGGGCCAGCGCGCCCGAGGCCGCGATCAGCAGCAGGCCCAGGCCGGTGATGGTGCGCTTGCCGAAGCGGTCTATGAGCCGGCCCGTGAAGAAGCTGGGGCCGAACATGGCCAGCACATGCCACTGTATGCCCAGCGCGGCCTCGCCCACGCTGTGGCCGCAGCCCACCATGGCCATGGGCGCGGCGGTCATCAGGAAGGCCATCAGTCCGTAGCTGACCACGCCGGCCATGGCGGCGACGATGAATTGCGGCGTGCGCACGATCTGCCCCAGGTCGCGCGCACCATGCGCCACCGCCTTCGGGGGCGCCGGCGGCAGGCGCAGCAGCAGCAACAGCGGCAGTGCCAGCAGGGCCAGTCCGGCCTGGCTGTAGAAGCTGCCGGCAAACGGCGTCATGGGCAGGGCGTCGCGTGTCCAGATCACCACCTGTGGGCCGATGATGGCGGCGAACAGCCCGCCCACCATGACGCGCGAGATGGCGCTGGCATTGCGCGTGGGGTCGCCCACGGCGTCTACGGCGGCAAAGCGGTAGCTTTGCACGCAGGCGCCATAAAACCCGGCCAGGGCCGTGCCCAGGCAGAACAGTGCGAAGTCCGACTGGCTGATGCCCCAGGCCGCCACCAGGCCGGACAGCATGCCCATCACCGCCCCCAGCAGGTAGGCCGTGCGCCGCCCGGCGCGGTGCATGAGCCAGGCCGCGGGCAGGGTGGACAGCGCCAGCCCCAGCTGGTACAGGCTTACTGGCAGCGTGGCCGCGGTGGGCGTGCTCGACAGCGTCTGCCCCACCAGCCCGCCCAGCGAGATGATGATGGGCGGCGAGGCGCCCCCCAGGGACTGGACGGCCACCAGCAGGCCAAGGTTGCGGCGCTCCAGCGCGGGCGAGGATGTGGTCATGGGTGCGGGTGATGGGTGGGAGTGGGGCCGGCGCAGATGTGGCACATATTGTCCGGGGTTCTGCGCCGGCGTTGCGCCGTGTATAACAAGTCGCGGCCTGTGGCGCGGCTGTTGTGGCGTTTTAGTTTTCAAAACCCCGGTTTTGGCAACTGCGAACAGGCGCTGTGGTTTTTCTGCCGCCCCGGCCCTTGTTCCATTCGCGTGCTGGCCAGATAGTGTTTGCTCCACGCAACCGTGCCGCGCAGTTTGGCGGCCCGCACCATCTACCTATCCATGAGCCTGCACCACCAACTGCTCCAACGCGCCCGCGAGGGCCGCCCCATCCGCATGGCGCTGATCGGCGCCGGCAAGTTCGGCGCCATGTACCTGGCCCAGGTGCCGCGCATGCCCGGCGTGCACCTGGTGGCGATCGCCGACCTGAACCCCGCCAACGCCAGGGCGAACCTGGCGCGCGTGGGCTGGCCGGCCGAACGTGCGGGCGCGGCGTCGGCGCAGCAGGCCTTGCAGCAGGGCACGACCTGGGTCACCGACGACTGGCAGGCCCTGATGCGCATCCCCGAGGTGGAGATCGTCATCGAATGCACCGGCAACCCGCTGGCCGCCGTTGACCATGTCCTGGCCGCCATCGCGGCGGGCAAGCATGTGGTCAACGTGACGGTGGAGGCCGACGCGTTTTGCGGGCCGTTGCTGGCGCGCCGGGCGCAGGCGGCGGGCGTGATCTACTCCATGGCCTATGGCGACCAGCCGGCCATGATCTGCGAGCTGGTGGACTGGGCGCGCACCTGCGGCTTTCCCGTGGTCGCCGCCGGGCGTGGTCACAAATGGCTGCCGCATTTTTGCGAGTCCACGCCCGAGACGGTGTGGGGCTACTACGGCCTCTCGCCCGAGCAGGCGGCGCGCGGCGGCCTGAACCCGAAGATGTTCAACAGCTTTCTGGATGGCTCCAAGCCGGCCATAGAGAGCACGGCCGTCGCCAACGCCACCGGTCTTGCCGTGCCCAGCAATGGCCTGCAATACCCGCCGGCGAGCGTGGAGGACATTCCGTTTGTCACGCGCCCGGTCAGCGAGGGCGGCGTGCTGGAGAAGAAGGGCATGGTCGAGGTGATCTCGTCGCTGGAAAAGGACGGGCGCAAGATTCCCTACGACATCCGCATGGGCGTGTGGGTCACGGTGGAGGGCGAGAGCGACTACATCCGCCATTGCTTCGAGGAATACAACGCCCACACCGACCCGAGCGGGCGCTATTTCACGCTCTACAAGCGCTGGCACCTGATTGGGCTGGAGGTCGGCATGTCGGTCGCCAGCGTGGCCCTGCGCGGCGAGCCCACCGGCGTGGCGCAGGCCTGGAACGCCGACGTGGTGGCCACCGCCAAGCGCGACCTGAAGCCCGGCGAGCTGCTGGACGGCGAGGGCGGCTACACCGTCTGGGGCAAGCTGCTGCCGGCCACCGCCTCGCGCGCCATCGGCGGCCTGCCGCTGGGGCTGGCGCATGGCGTGAAGCTGGTGCGGCCGGTGGCCAAGGGGCAGTCTTTGAGCTGGGACGACGTGGCCATGGACCAGGCCAGCGCGGCGTACCGGGTGCGGCGCGAGATGGAGGCGATGTTTAGCGCCTGAAGGCTTGCGGGCCGGGGCTGGGATAATCCCGCCCCCTATGCCTTTGCCGTTTCAGATCAGCTTCCCCGAGTCTCTCCCCGTCAGCGCCCGCCGTGACGACATCATGGCCGCCATGGCCAGGCACCAGGTCATCATCGTCTGCGGCGAAACCGGCTCGGGCAAGACCACGCAGCTGCCCAAAATAGCCCTGGCGCTGGGCCGGGGCCGCTGCAACGCGCCCGAGGGAGCCAAGGGGCGCCTCATCGGCCACACCCAGCCCCGGCGCATTGCGGCGAGCAGCGTGGCCAAGCGCATCGCAGAAGAGCTGAAAACGCCGCTCGGTGAGGTGGTCGGCTACAAGGTGCGCTTTGCCGACACGCTGCAAAAGGGCGCCTCGGTCAAGCTGATGACCGACGGCATCTTGCTGGCCGAGACGCAGACCGATCCGCTCTTAAAAGCCTACGACACCCTCATCATCGACGAGGCGCACGAGCGCAGCCTGAACATCGACTTTCTGCTGGGCTACCTGCGCCAGATCTTGCCGCAGCGGCCCGATCTGAAGCTGGTCGTGACATCGGCCACCATCGACGCCGAGCGCTTTGCCAAGCATTTTGCCGACGCCAAGGGGCGCGAAGCGCCGGTCATCATGGTGTCGGGGCGCACCTACCCGGTGGAGATGCGCTGGCGGCCGTTTGAGGAGAAGAAGGACTTCGACCTCAACGACGCGATTGCCGATGGTGTCGATGAACTCTGGGCTGGGGGCGCGGGTGGCGACATCCTGATCTTCCTGCCCGGCGAGCGCGAGATCCGCGAGGCCGCCGACCATCTGCGCAAGCACTTGCAGCATTCGCCCGTGCTGCGGAGCAGCGAGGTGCTGCCCCTGTTCTCGCGCCTGTCGCAGGCCGAGCAGGATCGGATTTTCGACAGCCACAGCCACCGGCGCATCGTGCTGGCGACCAACGTGGCCGAAACCTCCCTCACCGTGCCAGGCATCAAATACGTGATTGACGCAGGCACAGCGCGCGTCAAGCGCTATTCTTTCAGAAGCAAGGTGGAGCAGCTCTTGGTCGAGCCCATCAGCCAGGCCGCGGCCAACCAGCGCGCCGGGCGCTGCGGGCGCGTGGCCAACGGCATTTGCATCCGCCTGTACGACGAGGCGGACTTCAACCAGCGCGACCGCTTTACCGACCCGGAAATCCTGCGTTCGTCGCTCGCCGGCGTCATCCTGCGCATGAAGGCGCTCGGCCTGGGCGACGTGGTGAACTTCCCGTTTCTGGAGGCGCCCTCGGGTCGGGCAATTGCCGACGGCTACCAGCTCTTGCAAGAACTGGGCGCGGTCGATGAGCGCGGCACCTTGCAGCCCATGGGGCGCGAGCTGGCGCGTCTGCCGCTCGATCCGCGCGTGGGCCGCATGATTTTGGAGGCGCGCGCGCGCGGGGCGCTCTCCGAGGTGCTGGTCATCGCCTCGGCCCTGTCGGTGCAGGACGTGCGTGACCGGCCGCTCGAAGCCCAGGCCCAGGCGGATCAGGCGCACGCCAAGTTCGACGATGAAAAAAGCGAGTTTTCCGGCTATGTGCGGCTGTGGAACTGGCTGTCGGACGCGCGCGGGGGCAAGGTGGTGGCCACGAGCCGCAAGGAAATGGCGGCGCAGAACCCCGCAGCGGCGAATGCGCGCAATCAGGCGTTTTTGCCGGTGTACAAGCGTGGCCAGCCCTCACCCCCGCCCTCTCCCAGAGGGAGAGGGAGTGAAAACCGGGGCGCTGGGAGTTCTCTCCCTCTCCCGCTGGCGGGAGAGGGCAGGGGTGAGGGTGCATCCGACACCCACAAGCTCAGCAACCGCCAGTGGGAACAGCTCCTGCGCCAGAACTACCTGAACATCCGCCGCGTGCGCGAGTGGCGCGACATCCATTCGCAGCTGCTCACCGTGGTGCGGGAGCACCAGTGGCCGCTCAACCCGCAGCCAGCCGGCTATGAGGCGGTACATCTGTCGATGTTGGCGGGCCTTTTGGGCAACATCGGCTTCAAGGGCGAGGAGAGCGAGGCCTACCTGGGCGCGCACGGCATCAAGTTCCATCCGCACCCGGGTGCGCACCTGTCCAAAAAGCCCGGCCGCTGGATCGTCGCCGCCGAGCAGGTGGAGACCTCGCGCCTCTATGGCCGGGGCATTGCCGCCATTGAGCCGCAGTGGTTGGAGGAAGTCGGCAGCCATTTGCTCAGAAAGCAGCTGTTAGACCCGCATTGGAGCAAGAAGCAGGCCGATGTCGTGGCCTACGAGCGCGCCACGCTCTACGGCCTGGTGGTCTATAACCAGCGCGGCGTGAGCTATGGCCGCATCGACCCCATCGAGGCGCGGCAGATGTTCATCCGCCGTGCGCTGGTCGAGGGCGAATGGGACAGCCCCTGGCCCTTTTTGGCCGCGAACCACAAGACCGTGCGCAAGGTCGAGGAACTGGAACACAAGAGCCGCCGCCAGGACGTGCTGGTGGACGACGAGCTGATCTACGCCTTCTACGAGCAGGCCATTCCCGAGGGCATTTACAGCGGCGCCACCTTTGACAAGTGGTTCCGCGCCGCCAGCCGGGGCCAGCCGGAGCTGCTGCGCCTGTCGAAAGACGAGCTGATGCGCCACGAGGCGGCGGGCATCACTACCGACAAGTTTCCCAAGACGGTGAAGCTGGGCGGCGTCGATTGCACGGCGGCCTACCTGCACAGCCCGGGCGACGCGCGCGACGGCCTCACCGTGACGGTGCCGCTGTTTGTGCTCAACCAGGTGAGCGAAGAGCGCGCCGAATGGCTGGTGCCGGGAATGCTCAAGGACAAGATCCAGGCGCTCTTGAAAAGCCTGCCGCAGCGCCCCAGGAGCCGCTTCGTGCCCCTGCCCGAGCACGCCGAGCGGCTGGCGCAGCTGTTTTTGCAGGGCGAGCGCTGGCAGCAGGGCGGGCTGATCGACGTGCTCTTGAAGCAGGCGCGCGATGAAACCTCGCTCGACATCAAGCGCGCCGACTTCAAGCTCGACATGCTCAGCGCGCACCTGTTCATGAACCTGCGCGTGACCGACGAGCATGGCCGCCAGCTGGGGCAAAGCCGCAACCTGGGCGCGCTCAAGGCCGAGTGGGGCGGCAAGGCGCGTGGGGCGTTTCAGGCGCTGGCGGAGTTGAAGCTGGCGTCCTCCTCAGCGGCTGGCGTGCCTTTACCCTCTCCCTCTGGGAGAGGGCAGGGTGAGGGTAGGGCAGCGCCTGTTGCCAGCAGCCCTCACCCCAACCCTCTCCCAAAGGGAGAGGGAGTAAAAACCCAGGCAGAGGCGCGCTATACAACTTGGAGCTTTGGCGAACTGCCCGAGCTGATGGAGCTGAAAAAAGGCGGCCATACGCTGATTGGCTTTCCGGCGCTGATCGACCAGGGCGATGCCGTGACCATCGAGGTCTTCGACGAGCCCGAGGTGGCGGCGGCCAGGCATCGCGTCGGCCTGCGCCGCCTGTGTGCGCTCACGATCAAGGACGCGCTCAAGTACCTGGAAAAAAACATCCCGGATTTGCAAAAAATGGCCGTGGCCTATATGCCGCTGGGCACGCAGGAGGAGCTGCGCGCGCAGATCATCGACGTGGCGATGGACAGGGCCTTTCTGCAGGCACCGCTGCCCCAGGACGCCGCGCAGTTTGCCCAGCGCGTGCAGGAAGGGCGGGGGCGCCTGACCCTGATCGCCAACGAGGTCGCGCGCATGGCCGGTGTCATCTTGCTGGAGTACGCCGCCGCCCAACGCAAGGTCAAGGACGTGAAAAATGCGCCCCAGGCCACTGCGGACGCGGGCAGCCAGCTACAAAGGTTGATGCCCAAGAACTTTGTTGCCGCAGCCCCCTGGGCGCAGCTGCAGCATTTCGCGCGCTATCTGAAGGCCATCACCACCCGCCTGGACAAGCTGCGCACCGACCCCGCGCGCGATGCCGCGAAGCTGCTGGAGCTGCAGCCGCTGGAGCAGCGCTACTGGCGCCTGGTAGCAGAGCGCAAGGGCCAGCAGGATGCACGCATGCAGGAATACCGCTGGATGCTGGAGGAGCTGCGCGTGAGCTTCTTCGCCCAGGAGCTGCGCACGCCGTATCCGGTGAGTGCCAAGCGCCTGGACAAGCTGTGGGCCCAGCTGCAGCGCTGATTGGTGCTAGTGCAGTGTTGGACGCTTGATGGAACAAATAAAGCCGATGGATTTTTGGTC
>JAFEES010000180.1 GCA_018240995.1 Pseudomonadota bacterium
GGCATCTTGCCGACGATGAACAGCAGCGTGATCCACAGCAGCGCCGCGGTGTGGTACCAGGTGGTCACGTACAGCGACTCTGCCTTGCGGTTCACCAGCGTGTACATCACCGGGCCGATGATGCAGACCATGCCGGCGGCAAAGAAGATGCCGATCTGCCAGGGCATTTCCAGGTACTCCAGGCCGTCGGTCCAGCCCGCGCCAATGGCGCCTATGCCGCTGGCGATGGCCACGTTGACCAGGGCGCCGCCCAGCATGATCCACATCGGACCTATGAGCGGGCGGCGCAGCAGGCGCGGCATGAGCCAGATGATGATGCCCAGCTCGGCGTTGGTGATCCAGCCGTAGAGCACGGCCGTGAGGTGCACCGTGCGTATGCGACCGAAGGTCATCCAGGCGTCGCTGGTGAGCCAGTCGGGCCAGTGCAGCTTGAGCGATGCCGTGAGGCCGGCAATGCCACCGAACAGCAGCCACATGCAGGCGAAGCTGATGAACATGAACACCGGAAAGGCGCTGGAGCGGTCGGCGGCAACGCGGTCGTCGATCTCTTGCTCGTCGGGCAGGTGGGTGGAGTCGCCCGGCTCCGTGGCCGCGGCCTGGAAGCGCTGCTGGCCCGCCTGGCCCAGCGCCGGATCGTCGATGTGACCGATCTCGCCGCGCGCGAAGATGGCCGATGCTGCGCGTGGGTTCTCCACCAGCAGGCCCTTGCGCAGCGACCAGATGAAGACGAACAGTCCAATGATGGACAGCAGGAAGGCGCCCAGCAGGCTCAGTATTGCACTGTCCATGGTTGGTTCCCTTTCAGTTCTGGAGGCATGTCTTGTACACCCATGGGTTGATGTGGCGCAAGTGTCCGTTTATGGCACCGTGCTACGAAGAAATGCCCGCGATCTTAAAAGTCATTTGCGATGAATGTTTGTTCGCGCGCAAGCCCATGCTCGAAGCGTTGGTACCTGCGCGAACCGAGTCACGCAGCGCCGTAGTGCGCTAGTGGGTCGTGTGAATGGGGCGCGTGGATGGCGCGCAGTGTCTGGCGCCAGCGCTGCAACTATTGCAGCGCGGCTTGCTTCCAGGCATGCGCCGCGGCGGCGGCGTCGCCGCGCTGTTCGGCCAGCTGTGCCAGGTGGCGCCAGGTGCTGGCGCGCAGGGGGGTGTCGGTGAGTTGTTGCGCCGCCTGGGTGAACAGCTGCTGCGCCTTGCCCCACAGCTCGCGCTGCAGGCAGGCCATGGCCGACAGGTAGAGCAGGCGCGCGTTGCGCGGATCGGCCTGCTGCGCCGATTCGATGCGCGCCAGCCACTGTGCATCCAGCCCCTGCAGGCTGGCCTGCAGAGCCTGCACCACCTTCAGTTGCTGCGCATCGGGCAGCTGTGGCAGGCGCTCCCACACCGGCAGCAGCCAGGCGCGCACCTGCGCCGCCTCGCCGCCCAGCTGCGCCAGGCGCTGCGCGGCGTGTACCGCTATTTCGGGCATGGCGCGTTCGGTGCTTTCCAGGCCGAGCCAGATGCGCTGCAGCTGCGCCGGGTCATGCGCGCCGTTGATGAGTTCCATGGCCAGGCCGCGCACTATGCTTTCGGCTGCCACCGGCGAGAACGCATGGTGTTTGCCCAACAGGCGCGCCGTCTCCAGGGCCTGCTCGGTCTGCTGCGACAGGCGCGCTGCCTTGAGTCTGGCGCGCAGCGCCAGCGTGCGCCGCGCCGTGCCCGCGGGCAGGGTGGCCAGGCGCTCCAGCGCCGCGCCGGCGTCGCGCTCGTCCAGCGACCAGCGCGCGGCGCGCAGCTGCGCGCCCTCGCGCAGCTCCAGCATGGCGGCCGGCGCGCGTTCGGGAATGCTGTCCAGCGCCTGCTGCAGGTGCGCCTCGCGCGTGGCCTTGTCCTGCAGGGCGTGTGAGCTTTCGGCGGCCACCAGGTGTGCCAGCGTGCGCAGCTGCGTGCCATGCGGCAGGCGGTGCTTGGCGTCGTCCAGCACGCCGGCCTGGGTGATGGCCGACTCGGCCGCCTTGCGCGCGCGCAAAAAGCGCCCGGCCAGCATTTGCGACAGCGCATCCAGCAGCGCGCCGTGCATGGCGCGTTCCTTTTGCTGCAGGCGCCAGCGCCGCGCCCGCACCGGCATTTGCAGCAGTTTGGACAGGCCGCGCAGCGCCGCATACAGCAGGGTGAAGCCGCCCAGCAGCAGCACCACCACCATGTTCAGCGCCAGGTCAACGCGCCAGGGCGGCCAGAACACCGTCACCGTGCCCTGGTTGTTGCCCGCGAACAGTGCCACCGCGACAGCGGCGCCGAACAGTCCCAGAAACCAGAGTGCTGCGCGCATATTTCAGTGATCCATCGTGCTGCACGCCGCCCGCGGCCCGTGAAACCGGCGCGCGCCAAGCGCGGGCAGGCGCGCAAGGGCCGCCGCGCAGCGCTGGCAGCGTCCCCCTGCCCGCAGCGCTGCGCGCTGCGAGAGCGGGGGCTGAGGGCTGCGGCTCCAAGCCTGCCTGCGAAGGCTTGGACGATCCCGAAGGGCCGCCGCCTCTGGCGACTGCATGGGGACGCGAAGCGTCTCAGGGGGGCGCTGCATCATCTTCCGGCCGCGGCCGTGGCCAGGGCGGCAAAGCTGTCGTCCAGCTGCGGCAGCTCGGTGGTCTTCATGTGCGCCTGCAGCTGCTGCAGCGCCGTGGCCGCGCTTTGCGTGCGCCGCGACGCCGGGTCGAAGTATTTGTTCAGGGCGTTAGTGGCCGCGGCAATGTCGCTGCGCGCCGAGTCCATGCGCCGCGCCAGCAGGCCCAGGCGGGCGTTGAGCAGCTTGAGCTTGAGGTTCTCGCGCAGGAAGAAGGCCTGGTCGGGGGCCAGCAGCATGGCGTCGGGCTGATCCACGCGGCTTACGCGCACCAGGCCGCGGGTTTGGTCGAGTACGCCTTCCCAGGCGCGGCGCAGCATGGCGCGCCATTGGGGCTCGCTGGCGTTGCCGGCCGGCGCTGCCGGGGCGGGCTCGCTTTCCGCCTGGCGGCGCATGACGGCGGCCTGGGCCACGTTGTTGATCAGCGGCAGTTCGTCCACCTGGCGCACCAGGTCGTCGATGCGCACCAGCAGGCCGGCGGTGTCGGTCACCGAGGCCTGCTCCAGCCGCTCCAGGTCATGGCCCATGGCGCGCTGCACCGGCGCCAGGCGCGGCTGCGCGGCGCGCTCTATGCGCTGGCTGGCGCTTTTCAGCGCCGCCACCAGCGGCTGCAGGCTGCCCGTGAGCTGCGCCTGCTGCTGCGCCAGGCGCAGGCCGGCGTCTATGTCCACCACCAGGTTTTCGTCGCGCGAGCGCGACAGGCTTTGCATCAGCTCTTCCAGCTGGCTGCGCTGCAGCGCCACCTCGCCCACGCGCGCCTCGGTGACGGCCAGGCGGGCGGCGGTGTCGCGCGCCACGTCCTGCGCCTGCTGGGCGATGGTGCGGGCCTCCACGGCCTGCGCGCCCGAGTCGGCCGACTGGCGCGCCAGCTGCTCCTGTATGCCGGCCAGACGCTGCCACAGCAGCACCGAGCTGACGAGTGCGGCAATGGTGAGGATGGCCAGCGCGTAGAGCGCCGCGCCGCCACCGCCGCCGTGGCTGACTGGCGCGGCTGCCGGCGTGCTGGCGGTCTGGTCGGAGGCAGGCTCAGTGCTCATGCAGCGATTCTATCGAGGCGGCCACCTCATTGAATGTCGGACGGCATTCCGTCACGCTGCCAAAGCCGGCCGCGCGCGCCGCCTGCGCGATGCGCGGGTGCGTGGCCAGGGCGCGGGCCTGGCCCCAGTGCTGGCCGGGCAGGGCGCCGGCCAGGTGCGCCACTGCCTCGGAGCTGCTCAGCAGCCAGACCGTGCCATCGCTGGCGGCGGCGCGCGCCAGGGCCTGCTGCGCGGCATCGAGTCGGGGCGCGCCGCGCTCGTAGGCGGCGACGAAGTCCACGCCGGCACCGGCCGCGGCGAGGCGCTGGGCCAGCCATTCGCGGCCGTTGCCGCCCTCGGCCGCGGGCGTGTTCGTGCCACGCACGATGAGCACGCGGTCGCCTGGGCGCACCTGCGCCGCTACGACCTGCCACAGCGCCTCGGAGTCGAACTGCGCCGCGTCGGCCGGCGGCGCGTCGATGCGCGCGCGCCCCAGACCCGCCTGGAGCAGCGCCGCCACGGTGCCGGGGCCTGGTGCCCACACTCTTGTATTGATAGCTTCCGGCGCTTGCTGCAAGGCCGCTAGTGGCTGATCAGGCTCAAAAAAATACTGCGCCGCATTGCCGCTGACGAACATCACCGCGCGGTAGCCGGCAAA
This sequence comes from Pseudomonadota bacterium, assembly GCA_018240995.1. Lineage (GTDB taxonomy): Bacteria > Pseudomonadota > Gammaproteobacteria > Burkholderiales > Burkholderiaceae_C > Alicycliphilus. The sequence goes on from JAFEES010000180.1 coordinate 4,274, forward strand.
GGCCGCCCGGGCGCGCTGCAGGGCCTGGCGCAGCGCCGGGTCGCTGACCGGGCCGATGGCAATCAGCGGCAGGGCCTGGGCCGCAATGCCGCGCGCCTGCAGGTCGGCGGCCCATTGCGCGGCCTCGCGCGCAGGGCGCGTGACGATGGCGCGCGCGCGGCCGGCCATGCTCAGCAGGCCGCCACGGCGCCGGCCGCGCGCAGCCTGGCGGCCACCGCCAGGCCCAGGGCGTCGGCTTCGGCCAGCGTGGCCACGCGGGCCTCGCCCTGGGCGCGCACCAGTGGCAGCCGGCCTTCCAGGTCGCCCCAGGCGGCCTGCAGTTGCAAGGTGTCGCCCGTCCACTGGCCATGCGCGGCCAGGGGCATGGAGCAGCTGCCGCCCATGGCGCGGCTTACGGCGCGCTCGGCAGTCACGGTGAGCCAGCTGCGCTCATGCGCCAGCGGCGCCAGCGCCGCGCGCAGGTCGGCGCGGTCGCTGCGGATTTCTATGCCTAAAGCGCCCTGGCCGGCGGCGGGCAGCATCTCGGCGGGTTCAAAAATGCTGCGTATGCGCGCGTGCAGGCCCAGGCGCTTCAGGCCGGCGGCCGCCAGCACGATGGCCGCGTACTGGCCCTCGTCCAGCTTGCGCAGGCGGGTCTGCACGTTGCCGCGCAGCGGCTCTATCTTCAGGTCGGGCCGCAGCGCCTGCAGCAGCACCTGGCGGCGCAGGCTGGAGGTGCCGACCACGGCGCCCTGCGGCAGCTCATCGAGCGTGGCGTAGCGCGGCGAGACGAAGGCGTCGCGCGGATCCTCGCGTTCCATGACGCAGGCCAGGGCAAAGCCGGCCGGCAGCTCCATGGGCACGTCCTTGAGCGAATGCACTGCGATGTCGGCGCGGCCTTCCTCCAGCGCCACTTCCAGCTCCTTCACGAACAGGCCCTTGCCGCCCACCTTGGACAGCGTGCGATCCAAAATTTGGTCGCCGCGCGTGGTCATGCCCAGCAGGCTGACGCGGTGGCCGCGCGCGGCGAGCAGGGCCTGCACATGCTCGGCCTGCCACAGGGCAAGCTGGCTTTCGCGCGTGGCGATGACGATGGGGGGAAGGGGGCTGTCGGTGGTCATGGAGGGGAGTTTGCAAGGCCCCGTGCAGACGGCTGTGGGGCAACGGGAATGCTAGCATGCTGCGCTGCAACAGCCGCCATACCCACCGGCGCATCAGGAGACGCAAGCGCATGACCGCCCCCGCACGCAAGACAGCACAAGCCGCCGCCGCTGCGGCCCCGGCCCGCAAGAGCGACAAGGATTTGCCGCTGATCCAGGACATACGCCTGCTCGGCCGCATCCTGGGCGACGTGATCCGCGAGCAGGAGGGCGTGGCCGCCTACGACCTGGTGGAGCAGGTGCGCACGCTGTCGGTGGCCTTCCGGCGCGACGCCGACCAGGAGGCCGACCGCGCGCTGAAAAAACTGCTCAAGGGCCTGAGCGGCGACCAGACGGTGAGCGTGATCCGCGCCTTTACCTACTTCAGCCACCTGGCGAATCTGGCCGAGGACAGGCACCACATCCGCCGCCGCGCCGTGCACGAGCGCGCCGGCAGCAGCCAGGAGGGCAGCATCGAGGTGGCGCTGGCGCGCCTGCGCTGGGCCG